>DATKCB010000066.1:0-2246 GCA_035513495.1 Planctomycetaceae bacterium
CTGCGCGCCTTGAGTGTATCGCAGCGAAGACGAAGAAAAGACCGGGACGTTGAACTTCTTTGCCGCTTCGTAGATCGCAATCGCATCGACCAGCGAACCGGCGACCGGTTTGTCGATGAACACCGGCTTGCCCGCTTTCAGGCAGGGAATCAATTGTTCGAGATGCGGACGACCGTCGTTGGTTTCGAGCAGCACCGCATCGACCCGCTGGGCGAGTTCTTCGATGCTGTCGACAATCTCGACCCCCATGTCCTGGACCTGTTTGGTGTATCCGGGAACGCGCGTGGTGCTCGATTCGATGTCGGGCGAACCTTGGGGATAAGCGGCGACGATTCGGAATCCTTTGAATTCCGGCTTCGGTTCTTCCGCGTTGATCGCTTTCGTGAAGGCGATGACGTGCGAGGTGTCGAGGCCGATGATTCCGATTTTAAAGACTTCTTTCTCTTTCTCGGGGGCGGGTTGAGCGGCGACGGTCTTCGCGGAAGCCGCGACGGCACTCAGGGGACCGGTAATGTTCCAGATCGAGACGGTCTGGTCTTCGCTCCCGACGGCCAGCGTTTTCCCATCGGGATGCAGCGCGAGGGCCTTGATCGGTTGTTCGTGAGCCGAGATTTTTCCGAGTTCGTCACCCGATTCGGTCAACCACAGGATCACATCATTTTTCCCCTTGGCCCGCCCCCCTGCTCCACTGATCACGACCTGGCTCCCCGCTGCGAAGACGGCCGCGTTGGTCGGGCGTCCGTGTCCGTCAAAGAAGCCGACCGGTTTCTGAGTGGCGACATCGTACACGTTGCACTTCGAGTCGAGACTGGTTGTGACGAGGAACTTTCCATCGGGTGAGAAGACCGCCGAGAACGCGGCTTTTTCGTGTTCGACGAGCTTCGCAATTTCCTCTCCCGTTGCCACGCTCCAGAGTTTGACCTCTCCGGGACGTGTCGCGCGGTTTTCATCTCCCGCCACCGAAGCGAGCAGCGTCCCGTCAGGAGAAAAAGCCACTCCCTGAATCGGATAGGCATGTCCTGTCAGCGAGCGGATCAGCTTGTTATCGTCGGTCGAGACGAGGTGAATCTTCTCGCCTTCGGTCGAACCGGACAGGAGTTTTCCGTCGGACGAGTACGCGACCCCCGTGACGTTTCCAATCGGCAGCCCGGGGAGAACGGTCGGTTCCAGATCGGGAATCGAGTAAACAGCCCAGTCCTGATAGTAGCCGACGGCGAGTTGCGGTTTCGCGGGATGAAACGCCAACGCGCGGACGTCACCCGCCGGAATCGCGACTTTCTTGACGAGCTTGTAGCCCTCGGTCTCGAACAGATGCAGTTCCTGATAGGTGCCGGCCGCCAGATATTTTCCATCCGGAGAATACGCCGTCGAAACGACACCGTCGGGAAAGCCGCTCAGTTTGGCGATCGACTTGGACGGAAGCTGTTTGACTTCGGGACCCTGAGCCTGCGCCAAATTCAGACACAACAGCGACAGGAGACACACCGCGAGAGAAGAACGGAGATTGATCATGGACTGACTTTCGAATCGATGAGTCGAAGGGAATACAGATTGTCTGTTTACGATTATTCCGGTTTGCTGACTGAGTTGCAACGACTCGTCTTTGATGACGACGAGAAAAACTCTCCGCTCTCGGATTTCTGTCCTCATCGTGAACTCTCTGCGGTAAGATGCATCGGTCACTCGGACCCGAAGGAAATTTCATGAAAACGCTGTCGTTCTGCATAATCTGTCTTGTTGGTGTGACGCTGTTTGCCCAGGAGACTCCTCCCCGTTCGCTCGACGATCGGCTCGAAATTTCGCTGTTTGCGGAGGATCCGCTGCTCAATACGCCGACCGGGATTGATGTCGATCACAAAGGCCGGGTGTGGGTGATCGAGAGCAATACTCACTTTCCCCCTGAGGGATACAAGGGGCATCCCACCGACCGGTTACTGATTCTTGAAGACTCCGATGGCGACGGCAAAGCCGAGTCGAAAATGTTTGCGGACGGATTCACGCATACGATGAGTGTGGCCGTGAAACCGGTCTGGCTCGATCCGGTACTTTACAGCGACGAAAAACTTCCGGGAGACATCGGTCCGCCGACTCAGGTGTTCCTGGCTACGCGCAACGAGATTCTGCTGCTCGAAGACACCGACGGCGACGACAAGTGCGACAAGCAGACGCGGCTGGTGCATCTCGAAACCGAGGGCAATTATCCGCACAACGGACTCGCCGGGTTCGCATTCGATGGGCTGGGCAAC
>DATKCB010000067.1:0-6903 GCA_035513495.1 Planctomycetaceae bacterium
CAAACGTCTTGGGGATCGATGGGGGTGAAATCGTTCGATGTCGACAACGACGGTCAATTCGATCTGCTCATTACTGACATGCATTCCGATATGAGCGAAGATATCCGGCCGGAGCGTGAATCTCTCAAATCCCGAATGCAATGGCCGGAATCGTTTCTCGCGAGTCAGGGCCGGGGACTTTTTGGAAACACTCTGTTCCGCAAGGTGAGCGGCAATCGCTTCGAAGAGATCTCCGATCAGTTCGGCGCCGAAAACTATTGGCCTTGGGGAATCAGCGTGGCCGATCTCAACGCGGACGGTTATCTCGACGTATTCGTCGCCTCAAGCATGTGCTTCCCATACCGTTATGGAATCAACAGCCTCTGGTTGAATGATCGAGGTGAACGGTTTCTTTCGGCCGAGTTTGCATTGGGCATCGAACCGCGACGGCCGGATAACCTCATTAAACCTTGGTTTGAATTGGATTGCGACGGGCTGGATCGGGATAATCCGATCTGCCGGGGACGATCCGGAAAGCTCGTTGTTTGGTCGTGCCGGGGAACTCGTTCGGCGGCTATTTTCGACCTAGACGGTGACGGCGATCTCGACATCATTACAAACGAATTCAACTCACGTCCGATGGCGCTCATCAGCGATCTCAGCGATCGACGTGAAGTGAAGTGGGTGCAGATTCGACTGCAAGGGACTCGCTCTAACCGCGACGGACTTGGGGCGATCGTTCGCCTGAAGCTGCCCACGGGGGCGATTCTCACGCAGCGTCACGATGGGAAATCCGGCTATCTCTCACAGAGCAGCATGCCGCTGTACTTTGGACTGGGAGAATCTTCGGAAGTGACCGCAATCGACATTCTCTGGCCGTCCGGAACAACTCAGCATTTGGCCGGGCCGATTGCATCCGGCCAAACGCTGATCGTTGAAGAATCGACTTCTGACGAATGAGGGTCTTCCGCAAGGTCCCGAGTTGAACGTGCACCTGGAGAGAATTGAACTCATCCGAATCGGAGAAACAAAGCCGAAAGTCAATTCTTGATCGGTTCTCCGACGTTCTCCATATTCTGCAGTGCATCGGGACTCGTGTCCTCTATGGTGTTGGGTTCACCCCCGGGGGTTGGATCACTCTTGTGTCCGTCGGCTACTTCACCGGAGCCGCAACCGACAATACAAGCCGCAAACGTCAGCAACATCATCTGATTTAGAAGTTTCTTCACGATCGTGTTCCTCAATAAAACTCGACAGAATGGTCAAAGAGATTATTATACTCCCTGACTTGGTCACTTGCCACTGAAACGTCACCAGAAAACTCCAATCGAATCATGTCGATCGCTCCCCCCCGCAATCCCGCTCGTCAGCGACTCATTTGGATGATGGGAGGCGTGCTTTTGTTGGCCGGAATTCTGGGGGGGTTGAGAGCTTTCGATGCTTGGGAACGTCGTCAACTCACTGAGTACAAAAGCCGCTGTCGTACGGCTGTCGATCAGCAGGACTGGGATGAACTCGTCGTGATCGCTCGTGAATGGAGTCAGTGGGATCCCGAGTCAGCCGACGCGTGGTTATTCCTGAGCGAGGGATTGCTTCAAACCGGAGAACCGGAAAAGGCGCTGGAGACCGTTGGCAACATTCCGCGAAATGATCCCAAGGTCATTCCCGCACTGTTGAAAAAAATCGAAGTCGAATTTGACCTGCTGAACCGCCCTCTGGTCGCCGAAGCCACGTGCCTTGAACTGTTACAGATCGAGCCTCGCGTGGCCGAAGCACACGCCCGCCTGATATTCTTCTATGCCCTGACGCTACAGCGCGTGAAACTCATCGAGCAGATCCGAGAAGCCATCCGCAGGGGATCGGAGCCTCCGGAAGCTTATGTGTATCTTCTGCTTTGCGATCACTTGTATTTTACCAATGGATATCAGTTGAATTCGAAGTGGCTGCAATCCAGTCCAAATTCGGAACTGTTCCAGATCGCAGCTGCGGTGCAGTTCGACGAGATCATGCAGCGCCTTGAGAACCAGACGGAGGCCACCAAGCGGACTCGAAGCGAACACCGGCTGAAACTCGAAGAGTCTCTCCAGCAGTATCCTCGAAACACCACTCTCCTGCGGTACTTTCTCCATCGCTATGCGGAAGAATCACGCGTGGAGGATGTGGCCCGCATTCTTGAGATGATCCCGCCCGAAGCGGGAGATGACAGCGTTTTCTGGAGATTTCGTGGCTGGTATCATGCCGCGGTCAACGATTTGGATCGTGCTCATGACGCGTACAGAAAATCACTGGAACTCACGACAACGGACTGGAGAACCTGGCAGGGAATCGCGGAAGTGTCGAGACTGCGAGGGGATCTGCCAGAATCAGGGAGATGCCAGAAGCTCGCCTTGATGGGAAAGAACCTTCGGCAGGAACTATTGCAACTGCCAACGGCACAAGACATCACCGACGATCAGTTGCAGAGAATTGCCGAGTATGCCGCCGCATGCGGCGATCGGGAGATCGCGGTACATTTGAGACAAAGAGTCCGGCAACGTCTTTACGGCGATTGAGAGGGAATTGTCCGAACGAGTTTGTCGAGTTTTTGTGCGTACCGCTCCGCGTTTTCGGTTTGTCCCGAGCGTCGGCAGACTTCGACAAGCCAGCGGTGCAACGGCACCGAGCCTGGATTGAGTTCAAGACCGCGTTCCGCGGATTCGATGCTTTCTTCGTATCGAGAGAGTTCGCCCAGTATCTGCGACTTGTGATAATAGATGTCTTCCCGCCAGCGATTCACTTCCAGAAATCGGTTGGCGTACTCCAGCGCCGCGGCATGGCGACTCGCTTCGCGGCAAACCAAAAGCAGCCCCTCGAGAGCGGACTCGCTTGCCGGTTGCAGTTTGAGAACTTGCAGCCAGTATCGCTCGGCGTCCGCGTTCGCACTGACGAGAAAGCTCACTTCTCCGAGCGCATCCAGCAGGATTTCGTCGTCGGGAAAATCGGCGGTCAGAGGCTCCAGCATCCGAAGCGCTTGGAGAGCTAAAGAGCGATTGCGGTCGTTTCTCGCCGTGCGGGCATACAACAATCCGCGGACCCGTTGTAATGCGAGGGGTGGCAATTCTGCCGCGGCATTCTGAAACAGTTGCGGCTCAGTCTCGAAAGTCGGAGATGTTCCTCGCGAGGAAGGCACAGGACTACTTCGAAGAATTCGATGGTCGGTCTGAGAGGTATGGGGAACATCGCTCGCATCCAATCGCGGCATGTGACAATCAATACACGAATCATGAAATTCACGACGTGCGGCCAGCGGAGCGGCGCAGGGAGGCGTGGAATCTCGATCGTGGCAATTCAGACAACTCGTGCGGTAGAACTCGAGTCTCTGTTCGGGGGCTGGGGATTGATGAGGGTCATGGCAAGAGGTGCAAGTGAGCTGGCCGTTACTTTTGAGATAGCATTCGCTGGCGTGCATTTGCTCCACCTGACTGACCGCTCGGGTGGAGAAACCCGAAGGATCGATGCGGTCTCCCCTCACGAAAGTCGCCCAGATATCGCTCAGGCGATCTCCCGGACGAAAATCGAACTCGCTGCGTCCGTAACGCAGAATGCGCTCAACTCCCTGGAGATGACACTGATTGCAGATGTCATCGCGCAGTATCGGAGACAAATTCGCCGGGTTGACGATCGGGTCTTTCTCGGGTGCCGTCGCGAAGGACTTCTCAGTGCGTGGAACGGAATGAAAGTCGATGTGTTCTCGGCCCGGACCGTGACACCGTTCACAGCCGATCGATTTCTCACGAAACGGGTTCGCCGAGTATCGATGAGGGCCACTGTCGTCGGTTGCCATCAATCCGGCGTGGCAGGCCAGGCATCCATCCGAAACGCGTCGGCTGAATCGTGAGTGAGACGCGGGAGCGTAACCGGGAGAGAGGTCGAATCGATGCCCTTCCGTGTACCAAGTCACGGGCGACATGAACAGCAATCCTTCCCGATTCAGCAAATAGGAACGACCTCGCGTTCCCGAACCGACGGCGAACTCGACGGGCCTGGTCTCCTCGTAGAGAACCTCTGCATCAACATCAAGCAGAGTTTCGCCGTGCAGAACAATGCCTTCACTGACTTGCACCCGGTAGAAACAGCCCGGAAACGTCTCGAATGTCGTGTCCGCTTTGTAATCTTCGACAGGCTCCTGCAGGATGTCGGTCAGTGAATGTGCCATCGGATGAGATTGGTACGCGGCGGCGATCTCAGCATGGCATGCCGCACAAGATTCCGAGCCGACGTATCCTTGAGACCGCGGAGCGGGACGGGAGAGGGAAGTATTGGCGGATTGTTTGTCCCTGTGATTATCGAGTCCGACCTCCTCCCGCTCCGATTTCTCGCAACCACCGCTGGCCAATAAGATGATTCCGAACAAGAACTTCAGTGCGACTCGGTAGATGCTGGACGAGAACGGAGAGAATAGTCTGGTTCGAGGTTTGGTTCGTGACATCGGTCTCGTTCAGCGGGGGGGATGTTCCTCTTGCAGAAATTTTCCATCCTCGAAAAAAATGACGGGGAGATGCGTCGCGAGGTCATTGTATTCGAATTCCCGGCCCGAGGGCCAACGAACTCGGACGGAGCAGCTTTCCGAACCATCGCAGGGGAAGATCAACTCGGGATAATGCGATACGCAATAACTGGTTCCCCCCGCGAGTTCCTGCATCGTGGACTGCTCGCCACAACGCATCCAGACACGCACATTGATCCCGTTACGGGGCGAAACGGACCCGCGAAATCGAAATGAGACGGTCCGCCGCGCTTCTGGAAAGTCATTCCGGAGCAAGGCCATCGGAGAATTCTGATGCACGACAGCGAGATCCAGGTCGCCATCGCGGTCGAAGTCCGCTGCCGCCACACCGCGGCCAACCAGTTTTCGTTGAAAGTATTCCCCGCCTTGTTCGGAGACCTCGACCCACCGATTCCCCAGGAATGATATGATTTGCGGAAATTGCTCGTAGCCATCGCCATCAGCATTGCGGGGATCGATGTGACCGTTGGCGACAAACAGATCCATCGCCCCGTCACCATTCAGGTCGTACATTACCGTTCCGAAACCGAGTTTCGAATACGAGATGGGACGCATTCCGCTCAGCCCGGCCACCTCCCGAAAGCTGCCCGGATCATCCTGGTTCTGGTAAACGGCATTTTCTTCATTGGTGAAATGTGTGAGGTACAGGTCGAGCGCGCCGTTGCCATCGTAATCTCCCACCGCGACCCCCATGCTGGCCTGCGCGTATCCTTGCGCGTTGAGTGCCGCTCCGCAAAGCAGGGCCGCTTCCTGATAGGTTCCATCCGGCTGAGCGAGAAACAGAAAATTGGCCGTCGTGTCATTGCAAACATACAGATCGGTCAGTCCGTTGTTGTTCAAGTCGGCGGCGACGACTCCCAAACCGCGATTGCCCTCGCCGTACAATCCGAGCCGAGTCGCTGCTGCTTCAAACCGACCGTCTCCGAGATTGATGTAGCATTCATCGGGAACCGGCGGGATTTCTCGCGGATGACAGAGTGCCGGGACTCCGTCTTTGAGACACTCCCTGGGGGAATAAGGATCGTAGTCGCCGTAATTGCAGACGTACAGATCGAGATGACCATCCCCATTCAAGTCCGACCACGCGGCACTACTGCTCCAGCGAGGATCTCCGACGCCGGCTGATTCTGTCACGTCGGCAAATGTGCCGTCACCGAGATTCTGATACAACACATTGCGGCCCACGTTTGTCACATAGAGATCGTCGAATCCGTCTCCGTCGAAGTCTGCTGCTGCGGCCCCTTGTCCGTACCCCTTCCCTTCCACGCCTGCATGAGCAACCGGGACAAAACGAATGCCTCGTCGATTGTGAAACAGGCGGTCCGTTGGCCGTTCGGAAGGATCCGCAGCGTCCGGTTTGCCCCCTTGGGTGAGAAACAGGTCCGGCCAGCCATCCCGATCGAAGTCGAGCCAGCAACACCCACCCCCCAGAGATTCGACCATCAATGCTTGTCCGTACGCTCCATTTTCGTACGTAAAATCAAGCCCTGTTTCGGCCGCAACGTCAGTCAAGCGTAACGGCTGAAGCGCCCCCGTCTGAGTTGCTGGCGATTTTGCCTTCTCGAAGTCCGTATCCGTCTCGAAATGAAAAACCGGACGCTTTTCTTCCCGAGACTCGTTGGACGGGATCTGAGGATCCGGCGGAGGCTCGGATTGGCATCCTGCGATCAACATCGCAGCAAGCGACGCCAGTAAGATCAGAGAAGCGACTGGGGATGCATTCATTTCTTGGCGGGTGGAAATCAGGGAGGGAAAATCGCTCGGGCTATCAAACAAGAACGCTCGGCTCGCAATTGAGGCGTGCCATTTTTTTCAATTGTAGGTCAGCCCAGTTCCGCGCAAAACAAAGCCCTTTCGCAAGCTCAGGCTTTGCGAAAGGGCTGAGAGTTTGAGAACACAGACGACCAGTCGCTTTAGAAGTCACCAACCGGTTCGTTGTCGTTTCGGACAGCCAGCCGATAGCGGACATTGTGATCGATGTTTTCGCTGATGAAGCGAACCGATCCGTCACCCAATACGACTTGAATCCCCCCGGTATGCCAACTGCTTGGCGGTTCGCAGCGCAGGTCACCATTCGATCCTCCCTGCAGCCACGCAGGGTTCTGGTTGTTGATTGGATTCCGCATGTTGTGAACCGCGCCCAAGGGGCTGATCCAGCCTCCGAAACTGCTGTGTTGAAAATTAAACTTCGGGCCGTTCCCGCCGCGCCAATGCATGTGTTCGAACACGGCAATGGTGCTGCTCAATCCGTCGGTGACGGACGCGAAGTTCCAGCCGCCTCCGTAATTGAACATCCCGTTGACATTGCCCCATTCGTTGGCCCTTTCGCCATTCACCCAGGGAGTTCCCGGGTTGGTTCCCTTGATAAACTTATTATC
>DATKCB010000068.1:0-5620 GCA_035513495.1 Planctomycetaceae bacterium
GTCACCCGAAGTGCTGTTTTCTCTCGGCCGGTCGTATCAGGGGAAGCGGCAATTCAAGGATGCGTTCGAATCTTTCAATCGAGTCTGGGAACTTGCTCCGGATAACAAACCCAACAACGCATGCATCGCACAGTGCCTGGCCGAGTCGGCACGGGACGACAAGTTTACTCGCGACGAAAAAATTGGTGAATTGAAGTCAGCCATTGCATATTATCGGCAGGCATTGGGAGATCCGCGAGTTTCAGAGGCGGCGCTGAACAGCAACATCGGTTACTGTTATCTCGCGCTCAGGAAACTCGAGTCAGTCGAAGAGTATCTCCATTCCGCGGAACAATACCTCAACGCCTCGCTGGCTTTGAATCCCTACGAATCCATCGCGCATCACCACCTGGTCGTTGTGAATCGTCTTCGGTCGACTCAATCTCTCGATTTATTCGACCGGCAGGTTCTCGAAAACGCAATGATGTACGCTGACGGTGAGCCTGAAATCTACTTCGAGGCAGCCAACGGTTACGCATTTTTGTTACGGGGCATCACTGACGAAAGTGAGCGAGCAGCCACGTTGCGACTCTGTCTGGAATGCTGTCGCAAGGCCATCGAGTGCGGACTGTCCCCGGGGAAACTCAATTCTGTTGTGAACAATCTCAAAATGGCCAAAGATTTATCGCGGGATTCCGAAGAGATGGCAGAGATTGAGAAAATCCTGATTCGACCTGTGCGAACAGGAACCACGCAAGAATTCAATCCCTTGATCGATCCCGTGATTGAATAATCGAACGACTGCATCGATTCAGGGTAGCCGAACGAAATCGTAAAAGTTCGCGCTATCGATTAAACGACCGCTGCGTGCTGGAAGTCTTACGACTTCTGTTGCCTGATACATCAACCTGGCTTAGCACTTCTCCTTGAGGGTGTGGACCACCGAGGTCAGGCCGGTACAGTTTGAGATCACTGTCCGGCCCGAAACCTGGGTTGTCATTCGATACGCATTGGCTGAGGATTCACGCCATCGGCTGCGATCCGGGATTGAGGCGTCGTCCGAGATCCAGACTCTCGAGCAGGCTGGTCACTCGAGTGCTGCCGAAATTCAGCGTTTCGGCCTTGCGGCGGCGATCGCCTCGGATTTCGGACTGCACCTCTTTCGATGCCAGACGATCGCTCACTTTTCGCGAAATACCCGAGAGCAAGTCTTCTTCCGTCCCGGAAGCGGCGCGCAGTCCGCTTGCTTTGAGTTGCTCAAAACGTTCCAAGATGATTTTCCTCAGACTCGATTCATCTCCGGCCCCCGCGCGGAGCAGCCGACGCAGCACTTTCTGCACCGCCGCTTCGAGTTGTCCGCTCTCGTGTCGTTGGGCCATTTCGTCCGCGAACATGGTTGATGATTGCATTGGATTAATCCTGATTTGTGATGTTACGATTGGTTTGATTTAAGCCATCGCTCGGCGATGGCGTCAGAAACGGTAAACTTCGCCGTAGAGGATGTTTGAAAGCTCGCCCAATTCATCCCTGGCTTGAGCCGAGACACCTCCCGCTTCGTACTCTGTGAGAATCTTGGAGAAACTGAAGGTTCCATTGGAATTCACCGTTGTCGTGACTCCCTCCAGGAGACCTCCGAAAATAATCGTGCAATTCGCAAGTTCTTCATCGCCGACTTGTCCTTCAAACAGCCAGACGTTTGCGGAACCCTCCGTCACAATGAATGAGATCATTTGTGGGGGCATGTTGATTACATCGACAAAGACCGCGGCGATGTTTGAGACCTTCCCGTTAGTGTCCTCGACCGTATATTCAAAGTTGTCGGAACCCACGTAATTGAGGGCTGGAAAGTACGCAACCTCTCCTGTCAAAGGGTCGACTACCACGTCTCCTTGCGCCGGTCCTGTTACGATCGTGACTGTCGATGGATCGATCGGTGCCGACATCCCAAAGTCGTTCGCGAGGACATCGATGATGACGAACTCATTATAAATCGTCTGTGCCCAATCAAAATCTGCGTAAGGAGCTTCCGATTCCATCGTTGTGTCGTCGGTCGTCGTTGTTGTGGGATACTCCGTCAGCGTGGTGTCCTCCGTCTGATATGCAAAAGCAACCAGGCTATTTCCGCAGAGCAACCCTACCGCAAGCAATGCAGCGCAATAAACCCGGGTTCGTAACAAGCGATCGCAATTGAAAAAATGCATTTATTTCCTCCGGTAAAATTTTGAAGTCGCGGGATAAACACATCCCTGAAAATTCATCCTGATCAAATACTGAGAACGGATGGAAAACTTAACTCAACGCGCACAATCAAAGGAAAGATGCGCAGTTTGGAAACCTGTTTCCTTTCATAACCGGAATCCAGCTCTTGCGGAAAACCCTTAAGTAGCAAGTTCGGAATCCGGGACAAAAAGCGGACAATGAATTGACGGAATTTAAGGAATATCTGGCACGTTGGTTCTCCTCGACATATTTTTTCGACGGGTCTGGACGAAAAACGACTCAACCCGAATCCTCGATTCGGAGCGGGAGATCACAGAATCGCCCCGCATTCGAGAAGGGGGAGAAGAAAGCTTATACTGGAGCTCCGTCCGTCAGCATTGAGCGAATTCATCAAGGATGAATCGACACTCTTCGAAACTTTTCCAGTCTTCCCAGAGCAAACTTATCCTGCGTGACAAGTTCGCATGGCATCTCGACTGATGGGAGAATAAAGATCTTTGCCCACCAGGCCCATAGTGAAAATCCCTATGTTGTTTTTATGGATTCCCCTATATTTTGCAGGTTCTCCAGATAGCCAGAAATCGACCGCATCACGGTCGATTTGCTGACTTCCCATCACTTTGGAGTCCGTTTCAGAACCGGATTCTGCCGTCACACGAGTGCTTGAGAAGCTGCGGCGACCACCCTGGACGACCGAAGACATCATCCTGTTGAGAAGGAGACCTGTTTCGACAGACCTCGGGTGTCTCTGAGCGAATCGGTACGGCTACAGTTCCGTACTGGTTTCGACGGGTTGGAGCGAGCGATCGTCGCCGACGGGCGACATTTCAGAAAAGAATTGGATCAGATGAGCGTCGTATTCTTCAGGCGATTCTTTGCGTGCCGAATTGTGTTTCGCCTTGGGGACGATCCACAGATCGTGACAACATTCGCCCAACGCTTCCTGCAACTGGCGAGTGACAGCGATGGGAACAAAGGAGTCCCGCTCTCCTGCGATCAAAAATGCTTTCTGCGGGAGCGACATCTTTCTGATCTGAGGAATGACTTCCGTGAACCGGCATCCGCGCCTCCATTGGATAAACCGTTTCACCGACCACATGGTATACCGAATGTGCCATTCGGGAGCGAGCGTATACATAAAGTCGGGTACGTGCAAAGAAAACCATCGATGCGTGAAATGCCGAATCATCGGCTCGGTTGGAAAAGCAGAGTCGGTCGCAATCAGTTCTACGCTCGGATGACACGCTCCAGCAGCCAGGGCCGCCGAACCGCCCCGGCTGACTCCGAACAACCCGATCGATCGCTCGCACAATTGCGGATCCTCGCGTACGTAATCGATCGCTGCCCGAATATCGGCGACTTCGAATTCAGTCAGCCAATGAATGTGCCGATAGCCGGGAATTACGGAACTCTCGCCGTGATTCCGAAAGTCAAACGCCAGAACATCGAACCCGGCATCCCACAATCCCCGGCAGTAAGTCATACACGTCCACTTCGAACCGCCGAACTCGTGACAGAAAATAATCAGTCCTCGGCTGGCGCGCTCGTCCCGGGAATACAGACACGCCGAGAGCTTGAATCCGTCGGGCGTAGGAATTTCCAACCGAGTTGCGGTGCCGTCGGCTTTGGACTCAGCAGGAATCAGCAAGGGAGCAGATTCGAAAATCGGTCCGATTAATCGAACCAGAAAAATATTCAACAAAACGTAGGCGACGAGAACCGCGCAGATCAAGATGCCGATGCTCAGCCACCACATGGAAATCAAGCTCCGGGAGTCGTTCGCCGTTTGAGGTTTGAGGTTTAAGACTGAATATTGCGAATCGCGGTCACGCCGCATATTCGGAAAAAATCAAAGTGATATTCTGCCCGCCGAAACCGAAACTGTTCGAAAGCGCCCTGCGCACAGTGGCTTCCCGCAATTTGTTCGGGATGTAGTCGAGGTCGCAATCGGGATCGGGAGTCGTGTAATTGATCGTGGGAGGTAAAATTCCGTCCCGGATCGCCAGCAGACAGACGATGGCTTCGACGCTGCCTGCCGCGGCAATCAAATGTCCCATCATGCTTTTGGTGCTGGACACCGGCGTCCGATAAGCGTCTTGCCCGAGGGCCGTCCGAATGGCGAGCGTTTCAACTTTATCGTTGACTGCCGTACTCGTACCGTGAGCGTTGATGTAATCGATGTCGTCGGTGTTCAGGCCGGCATCTTTGAGTGCCATCTCGATACACGCCACAGCACCCCGGCCTTCCGGATGAATGTCTGTAATCCGGTAGGCGTCGGCGGTCGAACCGAATCCGACCAGCTCGCCATAGATGGTGGCTCCCCGCCGCTTCGCAAATTCGAGTTCTTCCAGAATCACCATGCCGGCGCCCTCACCGAGCACGAACCCGTCTCGATTTTTGTCGAACGGCCGCGAGGCTCCTTGAGGGTCGTCGTTTCGCGTGGAGAGTGCCGTGAGCAAATTGAAGCCGGTGACTCCGAACGGATGGATCATCGTGTGAGCTCCGCCGGAGAGCATCACTGTCGCATCACCGCGGCGGATAATTTCTGCGGCTTCGCCGATCGCCTGACTCGATGCCGCACAGGCCGTGAGGCAATTCAGGTTCGGACCTTGTGCATTGAACAAGCCTGCCAGATGTCCGGCGGGCATGTTCGGTTCCTGTTCGAGTTCGGTTTGAGGATGCAGGTGTTCCAGGCCGTACTGGGTGAACTTCGCCAGATCGACCTCGCCGTCGCGCTGCGCCTGGGCGATCATGTTCATGAACAACAGAAAGTCCTGCTGCCCTTCGCCCGCTCCAAGATAGACACCGAACTGCGACGGATCGAGATCGGAGATGGTCAGAACTCCCGAATCGGTGACCGCCTGAGAAGCCGCGCCGATTGCGTAGCGGATATTTCGCCCGGTGTACTCAAACTGTTCCGGATCCTCGACGTATTTGCTGAAGTCGTAGTCTTTGACTTCGGAGGCGAATTTCGTCGGAAAGTTCGATGCGTCGAAATGAGTGATCGGACCGATTCCGCATTTTGCTTCGCGGATCGATTGCCACATCGTTTCGACGTCATTACCGATCGGCGTCACACAGCCGATACCGGTCACTACGACACGTCGTTTCATTGCCCAGCTCTTTAATAGCGCAATTCACCCAAATTCACGTCCCCACGCGATTTGGCGACTGCAGACCCAAAATATTTCTATCAGACAGAGTACCCGATTTTACAGGAGAGGCAAACGTCACTCTGGGTAGACCATCCGAATTTCGGTTCCCCAACCTCAATTGTTCGAAAGAAAGTCACGTCTCGTTTCCGTCACCGACTTTGCCGACCTCTAAAATTCCGAGTAAATTCATCGAAAAGACGAAGTTTTTCTGGTCGATCACTCCCAGAGACTTGTCCGCAGGGTCGAGATGAATAAAGACAATCTCG
>DATKCB010000069.1:0-19786 GCA_035513495.1 Planctomycetaceae bacterium
GCGAGTGGGAACATTGTTTCCGTTCAAACTCCAGATCTCCCGGTCTGTGAGGGATGAACCAATCGGGGGGCCGATCGGGTATCTCTGGGGATCATCGACATACACCGGAATGCTGACGCGGGGGGTTCCTGCGCGGCGATCAGAGTTTTCGTAGAACCGCGAGAGGGACGAAAGACGGTCCTGCAGGGCGGCGTCGACTTTCTTGATCGTCGCCTGGGTCTGGGCGTCGCGCGAGGTCTGGCCGAAGTTTTTGACCATCACGAACCCGAGCGACGCCAGGATCGCGATGATCGCGACGACGATGAGCAGCTCGAGGAGCGTGAAGCCCGCGCGGTGTCCAGATTGTCGGGAGGTCATGCGTTGCATGGTCGGGAAACTCCGGGGTTCTTACGGGACGAGGACGCCGTCGGAAAAGTTGGTGATGTTGTCGCGCTCTGCTTTACGATCGGGAGCGGGGGGAATCGTATCCCCCACAACCAGCGTCGGAAGCGGATTGGTCTGATCCGGCATGTAGGGTCCCCCGGCTCCGAATTCTCCGTCAGCTCCGGGGGAGATGATCTGAAACGTCTCGGGTTTCCAGGCAGCGGGATCGGGGTCGGCGGCGGCCGCCTTCTGCTTCAGAAAATAGATCGAAAAGCTGTTATTCGACGCGGGTGTTGAAACGTCGTTCGAATCGTAACCCAGACCTTCGTTGCTGCTGGCGTACATATAAGGTCTGATCTGCGCGGGCAACGGGTCGACGTAGACGGGGAAGTTGACCAGCGGCGCGGTATAGGTCACCTGAGCCGACGTCACGACCCGCGCGGCATCGAAATCCATGAACGGCCCGATCGTGGTGGTGCCGCTGGAGCTGAGTTTGAACGGATTCCGCTGATCCGCCGAGAATCCGGCGAACTTGTCACCATCCCAGACGCCTCCCAGGAAGAACACGAGACACTGATCGCCTTCGAGATCCCAGAATCCGCTGAAGGAAGTGTCCTGGTTAAAATCGCGGTCGAGTTCGAAATTGAAATCGGGCCACAACCGGCGGATGATTGAGCGGCTCCACTTTGCTTGGGCGGTATTTTCGAACCAACCGGTTCCGGCGGTCCGATCGCCGGTTTCGTACAGCCTGATCCGGCTGGGCGGATTCATGCCGAACTTGAGCTTGAAATCGGCGATCGCGCCCTCGATCTGGCCGATCTCCTGTTTCACTTCGGAGACGCGTGCCTTAACGATGACGTTATAGATCGCAGGAGAGAACAGTCCGACCAGGACAGCGATGATGCCGATCGCGACCAGCAGTTCGATCAGTGTGAACGCCGCGGGCCGGGACGATCGGGGATTTTGAATTTGGCTTCTCATGACGGAACTCCAGGATTGTCGATGGGAGTTTTCAGTTTGTTGGTAAACGGTTCAGGACAGGTCGTTCATCAGTTTGATCAGCGGCAGGAACAGTGCGATCACGATGAACCCGACGATCACACCGAGCACGACCACCATGATCGGTTCGAGCAGGCTGACGAGCGCCTCCACGAGGACCGAGACTTCTTCGTCGTACACGTCGGCCACTTTGTAAAGCATGTTGTCGAGCGCACCGGTTTCCTCACCCACGTCGACCATGTTGACGACCATGTCGTCGACGATGCGGGATTCTTTGAGGGGGACCGCGATCGATTCCCCTTCGCGGATCGCCGCGTAGATTTTGTCGAACGCCCGCTGAAAGACCGCGTTTCCGGCGGTATCGCGGGCGATGATGACGGCCTCGAGAATCGGGACCCCCGAGGCGATCAGGGTTCCCAGGGTCCGCGAGGTTCGGGCGACGATCGACTTTCTGAGGATCTTCCCGAGCAGCGGGATCCTGAGCGACAGGGCGTCGGTGATGTACTCTCCGGTCTTGTTTTTCCTGATAATTTTAATCAGCAGCCACACGGCCACGGGGGAGAGGAGCAGGATGTACCAGTACTTGGCCATCCAGTCGCTCATATCGATCAGCATGACGGTCATCTTGGGGAGTTCGGTATCGAACCCTTCGAAGATTTCCTTGAACTTGGGAATGATGTAGACCATGATCCCGGACACGATCAGCGTGGCGACGGTGATGACCGCCGCCGGATAGATCATCGCTCCTTTGACTTTTCGTTTCAGCGACTGAGACCGCTCTTTAAACTCGGCCAGCCGCTGCAGAATGACTTCGAGCGCACCCCCGGCCTCCCCCGCCTTGACCATGTTGCAGTAGAGGTGGTCGAAGGCTTTGGGCTGCTTGGACATCGCTTCGGAGAGCGTGCTGCCCGATTCGATGTCTTCGATGACGCCCATCAACGAGTTTTTGAGGGGTCCGGGTTTGGATTGGCCTTCCAGAATCTTCAGCGAGCGGAGAATCGGCAGACCGGCATCCTGCAGCGTGGAGAGCTGCCGCGTGAACGTACACAGATGCTTGGCCTTGACCCGCCCCATGCTGAAGCCGCGTTTTTTGCGCGGTCCCTGTTTGGCTTTGGGTTCGGGGCCTTTCTTCTTTTTGCTGCGTTTTTCCTGGATGCGGGTAACGAAATATCCCTGGTCGCGGATTTTCTGTTGCGCATCTGCTTCGGTGGAGGCTTCGATGGTGTCTTTGACTTCCATCCCGCTGTTGTCCATCGCCTCGTACTGAAAGACCGGCATGGAAATTCTCCCCTTCTTGAAATGTTCCGTTGTGAAATGTTCAGTGACCCGAATGATTTTGTGTCTCGTCTGCCGGGCAGACGTTTATCCCAGTTCTTCCACGATGGTTTCGCGCACGATTTCGTCGATCGTGGTGATCCCATCGAAAATCAGTTTCAATCCCGCTTCGCGCAGCGTCGCCATCCCTTGCGTTCGGGCGAAGCTGCGCATTTCGTCGACCGACTCGTCGCTGACAATCATATCTCGGATTTCGTCGGAAATTTCGAGAAACTCGTAAATGCCGGTGCGTCCTTTGTAGCCCGAATTGTTGCACCGCTTGCAGCCCTTGCCGTAATAAAACTTGTACCGCCGGGCCTGTTCGATCGGGAGCTGCAGTTCCATCAGCAGCTCGTCGCTCGGATCGAATTCGGTCCGGCATTCGGTGCAGATTTTGCGAACCAGCCGCTGGGCGAGAATCGCTTCGACGGTGGCGGTGATAAGGAACGCGGGAACGCCCATGTCGCGCAGACGGGTGATTGCCGTCGGCGCGTCGTTCGTGTGCAATGTGCTGAAGACGAGGTGTCCGGTGAGGGCGCTCTGTACGGCGATCTCGGCGGTTTCGTAATCGCGGATTTCTCCAACGAGAATGCGGTCCGGGTCGTGTCGCAGAATCGCCCGCAAGACGTTGGCGAAGGTGACGTCGATATCGGGATTGACGGGAACCTGAATGATTCCGTCGATGTCGTACTCGATCGGGTCTTCGGTGGTGATCAGTTTGGATTCGATGTCGTTGAGTTCGGAGAGGGCCGAATAGAGCGTCGTGGTCTTGCCGCTTCCGGTCGGGCCGGTCACCAGCACGATTCCGTTGGGGCGATGGATCGCCGCGCGGAACTTGGAAAGAGTGCTGGGATCCATCCCGATTTTATTCAGGTCGAGCTGCACGACGGTCCGGTCGAGGATCCGCATGACGACCGACTCGCCGTTGAGCGTCGGCAGAATGCTGATCCGGAGGTCGACGGGATTGCCGCCGACGTTGAGTTCGATGCGTCCGTCCTGCGGCAGGCGGCGCTCGGCAATATCGAGGTCGGACATCACTTTGATTCGAGTGACGATGGCGTTGGCCAGGTGCCGCGGCGGAGGAACCATTTCGTACAGAACCCCGTCGGCACGCACGCGGATTTTGAATTCGTCTTCGAACGGTTCGAAGTGAATGTCGCTGGCCTGATCGCGAATCGCCAGGAGCAGAACGGTATTGAGCAGTTTTCGAATCGGAGCCGCGTCGGCCATTTCGGCGTCGGAGGAGAGGTCGAATCCGTGCGAGCCTTGATCGAATCCTTCATCTTCGAGTTGTCCGATGACATCTTCGATGCTGTCGCTGCGATCGGCGTAGTACCGTTCGATCGCCGTCTGCACATCCTTCGCGTTCGAGACCGCTCCCCGCACGTCGTAGCCGAGAAAATTGCGGAGGTCGTCGAGCGCAGCCAGATTCTGGGGATCGGACATCGCGACGGTCAGCGTCTGATCTTTCAGCGAAATCGGCATGATCTTGTAGATCTCCGCCATCGTCTGAGGAACCAGTTCGAGCACTTTCGGAGGGATCGTGGTTTCGAGCAGGTGAACGACCGGCATGCCCCACTGTTCGGCGAGCGCTTCGGTCACCTGGTCTTCGGTCGCAAACCCCAGCCGGATCGCGACCTGCCCGATCACCTCGCCGGGCGATTGCTTTTGTTCTTCGAGCGCATCCCAGAGTTGATCCTCGTTGAGATGTCCCAGATCGACCAGGATTTGCCCCAATTTCCGTTGGGCCATGTGAATGTACCTTCTCTCGATGAACGCTCCGAAGAGCGGGAATCAGTCAATTGTTCGAGTCGATCGATGCTTCCTGGCGGAAGCTTCAATTTTCCCATTCGTCATCATCATCATCGTCGTCTTCTTCACCTTCTTCTTCCAGCATTCCCATTTCGGCCCGGTGGATGCGGGCTTTCAATTCGCCCGGTTGAACCGCGCGAACGATCACGTCTTCTTTCAGGCACAGCTCGTTTTTCCACAAACTGAACAGTGCGTCGTCGAGCAGTTGCATCCCGTATTTTTTACCGGTTTGAATTGAGGAGTTGATGCGGAACGTCTTCCCTTCTCGAATCAGGTTGGCGATGGCTGGAGTGACGATCAACAGCTCGTATGCAGCGACCAGACCTTTGGGGATTTTGGGAATCAGAGCCTGACTCAGGATTCCGATGATTGCGACGGAAAGCTGCGTTCGAATCTGTTCCTGCTGATTGGTCGGGAACACGTCGATAATTCGGTCGACCGTTCCCTGGGCACCGGTTGTATGCAGCGTTCCGAACACGATGTGTCCCGTTTCCGCGGCGGTGATCGCCGAAGCGATCGTGTCGAGGTCTCGCATTTCCCCCACCAGAATCGCGTCGGGGTCCATCCGCAGCGCGCGACGCAGAGCTTCGGGAAAGCTGGGGACATCGACGCCGATTTCCCGCTGGTTGACGGTGCATTTTTTGTGGTCGTGGTAGTATTCGATGGGGTCTTCGAGCGTGATGATGTGATGATCGAGATTGTCGTTCATCCAGTTGATCATGCTCGCCAGACTGGTTGTCTTGCCCGATCCGGTCGGTCCCGTCACCAGAAACAGACCGCGCGGGCGTTTGATCAAATCTTCGATGACCGCCGGCAAACCCAGTTGCTCGAAAGTCAGAAACTCGTTCGGAATTCTCCGCAGAACCATCGCGATCTGCCCGCGCTGCTTGAACACCGCAACGCGGAAGCGAGCCTTGTCCCCGTACGCGAACCCGAAGTCGGTCCCTCCGACCTCTTGCAGTTCCTGCTGATTTCTTTCGGGGCAAATGGATTTCATGAGTGAAACCGTATCCTCGGGTTCGAGGACTTTCGTCTCCAATCGGATCATCCGGCCTCCGGACCTGATCACTGGCGGCTGGCCGGTGGTGATATGCAGGTCGGACGCCTTCTCCTGTACTACTGTTTCCAGAAGTTTATCGATCTGTACTGTCATTCGATGACCTTAAGTCAAAAAGGCTCAGCCTGCTTGCCCTCTCCGGAGGAAAGGGATACCAGTCAACCGTGTTCTACGAACGACTGAAGGATCTGCTTCCTTATTGTGGCCATCGCAAGACAATGTTCGACTCGGCAGAGCGATTGGAAAGAAATGATATCCAGAGATGAAAATGGAACTGCCGAAATTCAGTTGTCGAAACGCGATAAAAAATAAGGCGAAAAATAAGGTGGGAAGAGAGGTTGTTGTTTCTCTCCAGCCAACAGGATTATTCCCGCTCCACCTTCGTCGATCAAAAAAAACGGTAACTTTTTCCAAACCTGCTGAATTCGGGAACATCCCTCATCCTGTGGAATGTCGCCCACTTCATTATTCCCAGCCCGGCTTCCTGCCGAGCGACAGACTTGTTGCAATATGCTCCGCCATTCGCACCCGATACGGCGTCAGGCAGTGAGTCATCTGTTGCGAAATGCTTTTTGTGAACGAGTCCTCACCAAATCTCTACAGACGCGATCGGCGAGCCTTCACCTGAGATCGCGACTCTGTTTTCCTTATCCGCGAACGAGACTTTCCCGACCGAAACGCATGTTCCGGTCTGTTTGATCAATCGCGGGCCGATTGCAGCCGCTGCATTTCGGAAAGCGTCGTAATCCCTTTGAGCGCCTTCCCTTTCGCGTCTTCGACCAACGATTTCATGCCGAACAATCGCGCCTGGCGTCGAATATTCTGGGTCGCCTCGCCTTTGAACGTCATCTCCCGAAGGGTCGAATTCATCACCATCAGTTCGAAGACAGCGTTGCGTCCTTTGTACCCCGTGTGCTGACAGGCATTACAGCCCTTCCCCCGGACGATGGTCGCGACCGCGGCCTCGGCTTCGGTGACTCCGAAGTGTTGCAATTCGCTCGCATCGGGCATGTACTGCTCTTTGCATTTTGCACAAACGACGCGAACCAGACGCTGAGCCATGATCGCCATAACGCTGGAGGCGACCAGAAAAGGCTGTACGCCCATATCGATTAGCCGTGTAATAGAACCGGGCGCATCGTTCGTGTGCAGCGTACTGAATACCAAGTGTCCTGTTAAAGATGCTTGAATAGCCATGTCTGCGGTTTCCGTGTCGCGGATTTCGCCCACCAGAATCACGTTCGGGGCCTGCCGCAACATCGCGCGAATAATCCGCGAAAAGGTCAATCCGATGTTGGCTTTCACTTCGACCTGATTGATCCCCGGCAGGTAGTATTCGACCGGATCTTCGGCGGTAATAATCTTGCGGTCGGGGCGATTCAGCTCTCCCAGCGCACTGTACAAAGTTGTGGTTTTTCCGCTGCCGGTCGGTCCGGTGACAAGAAAAATTCCGTTCGGGCGGCGAATCAGCGATTGAAATTTGGCGTAGTTTTCTTCCCCAAACCCGAGGCTTTGGATCCCGATTTTGATACTCTCGCGGTCCAGAATTCGCATCACGACCGCCTGACCGTGGTTGGTCGGCATAATACTCAGCCGCAAGTCGTAGTCTTTGCTCCCGATCGTGGTCTTGATTCGACCGTCCTGAGGGCGTCGTTTTTCGGAAATATCGACCTTGGCCATAATCTTGATACGAGAGACGATCGATGCCAGTAGGCGTCGGGGGGGCGAATCACGCTCGATCAGCACACCGTCAATTCGATAGCGGATTCGAATCCGGTCTTCGAACGGTTCAATATGAATGTCGCTGGCCCGCATGTTGACCGCTTCGGAGATGATCAGATTGACCAGACGAATCACCGGAGCACTGTCGTCTTCCGCGGCGACGTTGATCGCTTCCTGAGCCTCGATCGCCGTAAAATCGATGGCGGTTTCCGTGAATTCGGTAATCATCGAATCGACCGATTCGGAACCGTCCTGCTGTCCGTAATGCCGGTTGATCGCCCCCTGAATGCTCTCCCGAGACGCGACGGCTACGTTGATTTCCCGATTCAGGATGAACCGCAATTTGTCCAGCACTTCGTATTTCATCGGATCGTGGATCGCGATGGTCAGCGAGGATTCATCGGCCCGCAGGGGAAGCACGTTGTTTTCGCGTGCGATCGATTCAGTCACCAGACCGATGATTTCCACGGGAACTTCGATGTTTTCGAGATCGACTCGCTCGTATCCGAAGTGATCGGCTTGCGCTCCCGCGATTTCTTCCGCCGAGAGGTAGCCGAGTTTTTCCAGGGCGTCTTCGGGTGAGATCCCGTGGCTCGAAGCGAGGGCGTAGGCTTCCTTCAACTGATCTTTCGAGATGCTCCCCTCCTGAACGAAACGCTTCAGCCAGTCGTCAGCCATCTTGAGTTTCCTCACCCTGAGAATTATTCACCCGAAGAATCCGGAGAGAACCGTCTTCGTCGTGTTGGTTGTTTTGTAACGTATCGTCGTTGCCGAAACGGCAAGGAATGAAGTGCGCGCCATCAGCGTGCTCTCTCCGAGGGAGTCGAGAGAAATTTCCTGGAGAAAACAGCATCATCTGGATCGGGAAGGCCCACTCCAGAATTTTGTTCGCAAGATGAGTTAGTGTCAAGGAAATAGGCGGAAAACGCCTGTGGAATATAGATTTACGTCAGACAAGGCGGCTTATCTGACCTGCTGAGAACTTCTCCACAGAATCAGAAGATCCCCAACTGGTCGCGGGCATCGTCGGTCATGCGTTCGGGTGACCAGGGAGGTGACATGACCAGCGTGATCTTAGCCTCGGTGACGTCCTCCAACCGTTCCAAAGCCATTTTCGACTGCTGGATCAGTTGCGGCCCGGCAGGACACGCGGGGCTGGTGAGAGTCATGTCGACGACGACTTTTCCCTCCTCGTCCTGATTGATCGCGTAGATCAATCCGAGATCGACGATGTTGATCATCAATTCGGGATCGATGACCTGTTTGAGTGTATCGAGCAGCGTGGATTCGTCGGCCATCGGGGACTCCTGGGTAGGATTTAGAAATAAAGCTATTCGGGAATTTCGACGTAGATTCCATCCGAACGAACTTCCACAGCGAAGGTCTGGACGGGTTCGGTTGCCGGCATGCAAAGTGGTTTTCCGGTTTTCAGATCGAATCTGGCTCCGTGACGCGGACAGGTGATTTCGCAGTTTTCGGAGACGGGTCCTTCGGTCAGAGGTTGACCGTCATGCGTGCAGACATCCTCAATTGCATAATACGCATCGCCGACGTGCAGTAAAAGCGCGGGGAGATCGTCGAGCAGGATCGATTTTCGTCCCAGTTCGGGAATTTCGTTGGTTTCAGCGACTTTTTCGAATACGGACATCTGTGAATTTCAATTCCATCAATTGAGAAGGAGACCCAAACCCAAACCACCCAGGAAGGCGATCACACTCGCCACGATCATACGCACGTCAAGGGATGGAGTCCCGCACGAGCTTCCTTTCTCTTCAATATGCTTCCACGATCGTTCCGTTTGCTCGACGTTCCACTGGTGTTGTACTCGGAGTTCATCGCGAATTCCCCGAAGTACCTCGACAAGCTCTTGCGTAGTCTCAAACGAATGATTGGTTTCCGGATCGTGAGCGGTCAATCGGTGTCTCCTCGATGAGTGAACGACTCAATCACCAAATCCCAGTTTCCGTTCGACGGCCTGGCTCAGTGTTTCGCGGACGACTTCCACCGGAATTCGATCGTAGACCTGCTGGAAGAAGCCTTCCACGATCATGTGCATCGCTTCGTAGCGATTGATTCCTCGCGACATCGCGTAGAAAACCTGTTCTTCATCGACCTGTCCGGCGGTCGCTCCGTGCGTGCAGCGGACGTCGTCGGCTTCGATTTCGAGTCCGGGAATCGCATCGCACCGAGCGGTGTCGCTCAGCATCAGGGCGTCGCTCCGCTGGTATCCGTCAGTCAGTTGGGCGGGTTTCTCGACTTTGATCATTCCCCGCCAGATGACGCGAGCCTTGTCGCGGAGCACCTCTTTGTACAGCAGATCGCTCAAGGTCCGTTCGACGTTGTGGGTCTGTTGCGTGTAGTAAGAGATCAATTGCTTGTCGGTTGCGAACGTCACGCCGTTGACTTCTCCCCGCGCGCCGGGTCCGTCGAGAATGACGTTCTGATGGATGTGCGCGAGCTTCGAGCCGAGTCCGCCGACGGTCCACTGCAGATAACCGTCCCGCTCGACGCGGCCGGCCTGGTGCGCGAAGTGGTAGGTCTTCTGGTTCCAGTTTTGAAGTTGAACGTAACGCAGATTGGCTTCTTTACCGACGATCAATTCGACGCTGCCGACGTGCAGACCGAGAGACTCCTCGTCGGCACTGGCGGTTTCTTCGAGTAAGGTGGCCGAGGAGTGATCTCCCAAAATGATCAGCGTATGACTCAAATCGGCTGCTCCATTTTGAGTCAACGCGATCAATGAATAAAGCGGAGTGTCGATGGTCGTGTTGGGGGGTACGTAGAGTACCGTTCCGCCGGTCCAGAACGCCGCGTGCCAGGCGGAGAACCGGTCGCGATCGGGCGTGACGGCGCGGGTCATAAAGTACGGTTCGAGCAGTTCGCGGTGCGTGTGTACCAGCGACGAGAGATCGCCGAAGACGATTCCTTTGTCGGCGAGTTCCGACCGGATCTGCGAGTTGAGGCAGGTTCCGTTTTCGTGCGTGACCTGACCGGCAAACTCGGCTCGATCAGCGAGCAGCGTTTCGACGGCCCGGCCTTCGGATCGATCGGTCTGAAGCGAATATTTCTCGGGACGAAACGCCCGCAGATCGATCCGCTTCCATTCTTCGGGATCGAGCGGAGCGGCCTGTTTTTCCTCATACAATTCGAACGCAGTCCGGCGAAGTTCGAGCACCCATTCGGGATCGTCGCGTTGAGCGAGAAACGCATCGAACGCGGATCGGTTGAAAGTGGCTGGTGAAGTGTCGGTGGTTGTGGGCATGAGCGGAATCAGTAATGCTGGTGATTAGAAATCTAAAAGGTCGGTCAACCGCCGCGCGCCGTGAATGATCGCGACGACCACGATCGTTTCCTGCTGGAGCCGGTAGATGATGCGATATCGATGCACAATTCTTTCGCGAATCTCCGGATTCTGGAACTCGGTGACGATGCTTCCCGATTCCGGAAATTCGCTGAGACTCTTCACGGCGGTGACGATTCGTTGGGCGACCAAACTCGCATACCGCTCGGAGTCGAGTCCGATATAGTCACTAATGGCTTCCAACTCGTCTGCTGCTCGAGTAGTCCAGACTACTCGAGCCATTTCGCCATTCGCCTTTCGACTTCCTCATGTGGAATGACCTGGCCTTCATCGGCTTGACGCAATCCCTCCAAAATCCTTTGACGGACATACAATTCCTCCATGATGTCGTCGAGGCTAGCGTCATCCGGGAGGCGGCGAATCATCTCGATCACTGCTTCTTTTGTCGTCATATGAATTCTCTCTCTTCTTACAACTTAGCCGACCGATCCTTCCATCTGCAGTTCGATCAGACGGTTCATTTCGACGGCGTATTCCATCGGAAGTTCCTTCACGAGCGGTTCGATGAAGCCGGTGACGATCATCGCGGAGGCTTCGGCTTCGCTCAGCCCGCGGCTCATCAGATAGAACAGTTGTTCTTCGGCGATCTTCGAGACCGAGGCTTCGTGTTCGATGGAGACCTGCTCCTCATCGACTTCGATATACGGGTACGTATCGCTGCGGCTTTGGGGGTCGAGGATCAACGCGTCGCAGACGACGTTCGACTTGCAGTTCGTCGCTCCGTTGACGACTCTGACCAGCCCGCGATAGCTCGAGCGGCCGCCATTTTTCGAGATGCTCTTCGAGATGATCCGGCTCGAGGTATTGGGAGCACAGTGGACCATTTTCGAACCGGCGTCCTGATGCTGTCCTTCACTCGCGAAAGCAATCGACAGAGTTTCGCCCCGCGCTCCGGGTTCCATCAGATAGACCGCCGGGTATTTCATCGTCAGCCGCGAGCCGAGATTTCCGTCGATCCATTCCATCAGACCATCCCGATACACCATCGCCCGCTTGGTGACGAGGTTGTAGACGTTGTTGGACCAGTTCTGGATCGTCGTGTAACGGCAACGTCCCCCCTTTTTGACGATGATTTCGACGTTGGCCGAGTGGAGCGATTCGCTGCTGTAAGTCGGAGCGGTGCAGCCCTCGACGTAATGCATCGAAGCTCCCTCGTCGACGATGATGAGCGTCCGCTCGAACTGTCCCATGTTCTCCGAATTGATCCGGAAGTACGCCTGCAACGGGAATTCGATGTGAACGCCCGGAGGCACGTAGATAAACGAACCGCCCGACCAGACCGCCGAGTTGAGCGCGGCGAACTTGTTGTCCGACGAGGGGATGATCGTGCCGAAGTATTGACGGAACAGCTCTTCGTGTTCGCGGAGCGCCGAGTCGGTGTCGGTGAAGATCACGCCCTGTTTCGAGAGGTCTTCCTGCAAGGATCCGTAGACGACTTCGGACTCGTACTGGGCTTTGACGCCGGCGAGATACTTCTTTTCGGCTTCGGGAATTCCGAGCCGGTCGTAGGTTTTGCGGATGTCTTCGGGAACGTCGTCCCAGCTTTTTTCCTGGCCCTCCGACGCCTTCATGTAGTAGTAGATGTCCTGAAAATCGAGATCGTTGAGGTTGCCGCCCCATTGGGGGAGCGGCTTCGATTCGAAGATGTGATACGCTTCGACGCGGAAGTCGGTCATCCACTTCGGCTCTTTTTTCATCCTCGAAATATCGCGGACGATCTGTTCGTCGAGTCCCTTACGGCTCTTGAAAGCGTAGTGTTCCGTCGTGTCGTGAAACCCGTACTGGTAGGTTCCAAAAGTGAGTGGGGAATTCGGTGCTTCGGTCGCCATGGCAGGCTCCTTGTATGATTTTCGAATCAACTCGACTGAGTTCGATTCGAGAATTCGTTACGTTGCTGTGGTCTGTTCGACGGCTTCCTGTTCGGCGGCCGCTTCGGGATGCCGTTCCCGCACGGCAGCGTATCCTTCGGAATGCAATTCGTGAGCGAGCGCGGCGTCTCCGGTTTCGACGATCCGCCCCCCCATCATCACGTGTGTGAACTGAGGAATGTTGAACTCGAGCAGGCGTTCGTGGTGGGTGATGATCAGTACGCCCATCTCGGGTCCGGAAAGCTTATTGATTCCCTCGCTGACCACGCGGACCGCGTCGCTGTCGAGGCCGCTGTCGGTTTCGTCGAGGATCGCGAATTTCGGTTTGAGCATCGCGAGCTGCAGGATTTCCATCCGCTTCTTCTCACCTCCCGAGAAACCGTCGTTAAGGTAGCGCCGGGCGAACTCGATGTCCATATCCAGTTCGTTCATGCGGTCGCGAAGTTCCGTGCGGAACTCGCGCATCGGGATCAGCCCTTCACCCTCTTTCCGCTCGGGATTGCGAACATTGGTCACGGCGTGTCGCAGGAAGTCGGCCACTTTCACCCCCGGAATGACGACGGGGTACTGAAACGCCAGAAACAAGCCCAACCGCGCTCGCTGGGATGCGTCGAGTTCGTTCAGGCTGGTGCCGTCAATTTCGACGGTCCCCTGGGTGACCTCGTATTTGGGATGCCCCGACAACGCGTAAGCCAGAGTGCTCTTGCCGGAACCGTTCGGACCCATCAGGGCATGAATTTCTCCCTGCCGGATCTCGAGGTCGACTCCCCGCAGAATCGGAGTGTCCGCGACGTTGACGTGCAGGTTTTCGATTTTCAATAAGCTGGACATAATCAGGTGACTGCCTCTTCGTTTGATCTCGTTAAATAACATCCGGCCGCGAGGCGGCTCTGACGAAACATATCTCTCACACACAACGAGCGGAACTCGACCGCTGTCAGTCAGGTGAAGCAGAAGGCGTTGGTGGATTCGACACTCAGGCCGACGCGGTCGTTCCGTGAATCTCGGCATAACCGGAGTGGTGCGGCATGGGGAGTTCGCTCTCGACGAGTTCCCCCTGCTGACCGAATCCGGCCGTACCGGCCACTTTGGCGATCTTGCGTGACTTCAATTTGTCCTGAATTCGCATCAGCCCTTCGAGCAGAGCCTCGGGACGAGGAGGACAGCCGGGAACGTACACATCGACGGGAACGACCAGATCGACCCCCTTGACGACGTGATAGCCGTACTTGAAATACGGACCGCCGCCGACCGTGCACGCACCCATCGCGATCACGTATTTCGGATCGGGCATCTGTTCGTACAACCGACGAACGCGGCTGGCCATTTTGTAGGTGACGGTTCCCGCAACGATCATCAAATCCGCCTGTCGCGGAGTGGCGCGAAACGCACCCGCTCCGAAACGGTCGATGTCGTAACGGGAGGCTCCGGTGGCCATCATTTCGATCGCGCAACAAGCCAATCCGAACGTCATCGGCCAGACGCTGGACTGCTTCGCCCAGTTCATTGCCTGTTCGAGTGAGGTCGTAATGACATTTTCTTCGAATCGTCCTTCGATCCAGGTCATTTCGTTGTCGTTCCTGATATCTGTGTCTGGCCTTGTTTCGAGCATCCCGTGCGAGTTGGTCGCATTCCTTTGAACCGTTTACTGTAACGGTTGTCGCTGCGGATTCAAAGTGTCAGGCGTTCTCCAGAACGGGTTCGAATTCGCAACAATTGTCGCCGTCGAGGAAACAGGAGGTTCGCCGGATTTGCGTTCCCAGGATTTCTTCAAACACGGAGTGCTCCAATTCGCAGATGCTCGAGTCGTGGCTGGCCAGATCGTGATAGGGACAGTGGTTTTCCTGTAAAACGGGGAGCTCGCCCCGGTAATCGACGCTCACGCTGAAGCCGCGATCCGACAGTGCGTTTCGCAGTTCGGTAAACCGTTCTAAAACAGTCCGTCCGGTGACCCCCGTGCGATACCGTTGAGTCAGGGATTGCTTTACCCGTTCCAGTAACTTTTCCCGCAATTCCTGATCTTCGAGTCCCACAATTTCCTGCCACAGAATCATCGCCAGGTCACTGTAATTGTCACCCAGTTCTCGCAGACCCTGTGTGGAAATCGAGTAAACGTGATGCGGACGTCCGCGCCCTTCGCGAATCGTTTCGCGGGCGACGAGACCCTTGCCTTCCAGTCGAACGAGGCGGGTTCGGATGGCCGTCGCCGTGACCCCCATCGCATCGCACATTTCCTGTATCGTCGAGCACCCCAAATGGTGTATGCGATCCAGAAATTCGCGGTCTTGCGGGTCGAGCGAGGCGTTCATGACTCTCGATCACTTTCCGAAACAGGTAATGTTTGATTTTCAAGGATGACCCGGAATTCTCGTGTTCCAGCGGCTCCGAGCATCAGCGACGCTCCCGAATCTTCATCATCCCTATCCATAGTGTAGTCACTGAGTTGGGTTTTCACAATTCTGACTGTCAAAAATCTCACAGTCCAAATCGTCGGCTCCAGAACGATATCCCCTCAATGATCCGAGAATTGCCCAAATAAGATTGTTCCTAAGTTCTTGCCGGATATACTGATCCTCGCGTTCGAGGGGTGTTTTTCCTGTTTCATGACGAAATTCGGATCAAGCTGAATACAGGCGCAGCGGACGTTCGTAAATCCGCGGCCTCGACAGATCGACACTTATGATTGAGGGACTCAGAGAATGAATCCGACGATCCTTCCTCACAGCACTCTGGTTCGCGTTGCCCTGCTGTTTGGCGTTGCACTTTTGCTCGGATTTTATATCGATTCTCCATTATTCGCGCAGGAGTCTACTGAGGCAGTTCCTCCTCCCCCTTCAATCGAGGCTCCCTCCGAAACCGTTCCCGCTCGAGAACCCTCCGCCTTCGAAAAGAAACTGGATGGGGTCGCCGGTTATCTGGTCGAAAAGATCGCAGCGGTCCTCTTTTTCAATGTGCTCTTTTTTACAGATTCCTACAACATTCCGCTGGCCGTCATCTGGCTCGTCCTGGGAGCGATTTATTTCACGCTCCGCATGCAGTTCATCAGCTTGCGTGCGTTTTATCATGCGATCAAAGTCACGATGGGGAAGTACGACCGCCCCGGTTCCGAAGGGGAGGTCAGCCACTTTCAAGCCCTGACCGCGGCGCTCTCGGCGACGGTTGGTCTCGGGAACATCGCGGGGGTCGCGATCGCGGTGGCGACGGGGGGTCCGGGAGCAACCTTCTGGATGATCGTCGCCGGATTTCTCGGAATGTCCTCGAAGTTCGTGGAATGCACGCTGGGGCAAAAATATCGTCAGGTCCGCTCGGACGGACGGATCATGGGAGGAGCGATGTACTACCTCTCCAAGGGACTTGCCGAGAAGGGAATGAAAGGATTCGGTGCGTTTCTCGCGACGATTTTCGCCATTCTGTGTATCGGAGGGTCGTTCGGAGGAGGGAACGCATTCCAGGTGAACCAGTCGCTGAATGCGCTGGGAGAAACCGTGCCGGGCCTGAAGGAAAACGGTTGGGCTTACGGCCTCGTCATGATGGTTCTGGTCGGGATCGTGATCATCGGAGGGATTCGCCGGATCGCCACAATCGCGGAGAAGATTGTACCCCTGATGTGCGGCGTGTACGTCGCCGCGTGTCTGTTCATTCTGTTTAAGAACTCCGCGCTGATTCCGGCAGCCATGAACACGATCTTTACAGAAGCGTTCACTTCAAACGCTGCGTACGGGGGATTGATCGGGGTGCTGGTTCAAGGATTCAAACGCGCGGCGTTCTCGAATGAGGCGGGTGTCGGCAGTGCGGCGATCGCCCACTCCGCGGCAAAGACGCGTTATCCCGTTCGCGAAGGGGTCGTGGCGCTCCTCGAACCGTTCATCGATACGATCGTCGTCTGCACGATGACCGCGCTCGTGATCGTCATTACCGGAGCCTATAACAATCCCGAATACAGCGAGATGATCGCCAAGAATCAGGGAGCGGCGCTCACCTCGAAAGCGATGGATCAGCAGATTGAAGGCTTTAAGTACATCCTTTCCGGCGCGGTGGTCCTGTTCGCGTATTCGACCATGATTTCCTGGTCGTACTACGGCGAACGTTGCTGGACCTATCTGTTCGGCGACCGTTCGTCGATGATCTATCGTGTGCTGTTTATCGTGATGGTGTTTCTGGGGTCGATCGTCTCCTCGACCAATGTGCTCGACCTGAGCGATCTGATGATCCTGGGTATGGCGTTTCCGAATATCCTGGGTATTCTGTTTCTGACCGGAGACGTCAAACGCGATCTGGATGACTATTGGAGCCGGTATAAAAAGGGAGAATTCGAAGTGAATACGGATCAAGGAGCGGACTCGTGAAAAAAAACTGCGTGGTTGTCCCCGTCGATTTCTCCAATAACACCGAGTCCTCCGTCCGGCAGGCGCTCGAACTTGCTGCGGGAGAGGAGAAGATTCACCTCGTTCACGTGCTCTTCGCACTCGATGCCGTTTCACCCGGAGTCGTATTCGGTGGAGTAACCGACGAGAGCCGGATGAATCACATCAACGAAAAATTTGCGGAACTGAAACTGAGACTCGACGCTCCCAAAATCGAGTCCGAAATCCGCGTCGGCAATCCCGGACTCGAAATCGCCGACTACGCCGCCGAAATCGGAGCCGACCTGATCGTGATTCCCTCGCACGGTTACCACGGAGTCAAACGGCTCGTGCTCGGTTCGGTCGCCGAACGAGTGATCCGCCACGCCTCCTGCGATGTCCTGGTCCTCCGTCGTTCCGACGCCGAGTAGCTTTTTAGTTGATAGGAATTAGGATGTAGGAATTAGCTCCGACAATCGAAAGCTCATTCCTACATCCTATTTCCTACTTCCTCTCCAGCCATGTCCGACCCAACTCCCGTATCTCTCAAAACCGACGAGACCGCCTTGCTCATCGAATGGAGCAACGGGCGGAGCGATCGGATTCCGTTCGGCGTGTTGCGGGACTGTTGTCCCTGTGCGACATGCAAGGTTGAGCGGGAACGAAAAATGAACCGTGAACCCGAATCGAATCTGCTGCCGGTCTTATCTGTCGCGGAAACCCAACCGCTCCGGCTGTCTGCCATGCAGCCGATGGGGAATTACGCGTATTCGATCCACTTTACCGACGGACACAATTCGGGGATCTATACGCTGGAACTGCTGTTTCGCCTCGGTGAAGAACTTCAGCGTGTCGAACGCGAGAACACGAAGTGAAACTGTAACAACGATTCTGTCGCAATTACGATTCTTCGCTCTGCTCTGATTTAAGAACCGTCGGCCCCGTCGTGGCTTCCGTGGGTAATTCCTTGATCAGAATTTTTCGGAAGTGAACTTCGGATCCTTCGCTCTGCAAGGAGATGCTTCCCCCCTCCATCGTGCAGCCGGTGACTTCGCCCAGGTGCGTGCCGTTGATCGAGACGGAAATTCGTCCGTCGAGACTCTTGATCGTACAGCGGTGCCATTGATTGGGGGCGAGCTTCTGGTCGCGAATCTGCAGGTTGTTGGCAGACATCGCTTCGCCCAGCGGAAAGATGCTGCCGGTTGTCGGACCGTGCAGTTGAACCTGAATCGAATTCGGCCAGATTTTGTTTTCGGTGGCGGTATGCACGAGAATCCCGCTATTCCCGTTCGGATCGGTCGGGAACCTCCATTCAAGATTCATTTCGAAATTCTTGTAGATCTTGTTCGATCTCAGATAGCCGTTGGGAATCCCCAGGCATTTGAGGATTTCCTCGACGTTCTCCCCCTCCCCCTCTTTGACGACTTTCCAGGTGTCGGTCACCGCAACATCCTTCATCGCCGAGTAAAACGTCCAGCCTTGGGGAAACGCCCCGAGATCGACTTTCACTGGTGCGGTCGGAGTGTTGGTTTCGAGAGTCCCCCCTCCCGCTGGTTTGACAGGTTCGGGGAGAGGTTCCTGACCCTGCACGAAGCGGCCTGTCGCGATCAGCAGTACGCCGATACAAAACCGACAAACGCTGACTCTGGCTGGATCAGATAAATCAAACATGAGACGACGACATTCCGACAAGATTCGAAGAAGTGAATCCAGAAGTGAGATCCCCAAAATTGTAACCTGTTCAAACGCCTGCTTCAATTTAAAAATCCTTTTCGGGGAAGATCGCTTTCCCTGGTGTGAGTCTTCGAACAGCGGTGCCATGCGGAAACGCCCTGCAAAATGACCCCTTTCAGCGTTCAGTCTCCAATTCCTCCGGCGGCGGTAAGGTCGAACGAAGGACAGGTAGCGGATTCGCAGTCCCGTTCAAAAACAACTGCTGCCGCCCGGCCGCCTCGGGATCGACGATCGTCAGCGGCCGCGCGGCGAGGACCGACTCGATGGTTTTCCAGTACAGATGCCGCTGCGTCAGCTCGGGAGACGACTCGTATTCCCGCAACAGCGCTCGGAACCGGTCCGAGCTTGCCCGGGCGGAGGTTCTCGTTTTTTCGGCGTCCGCCTCGGCTTCCATCAGACTCGCGCCGATCTGCCCCGAGAGCCGGTCGTGCCGCTGACCGAGCCGCCTCCACGCTTCGTCGGTGAGCGTCCAGTCGAGATTTCGAACGGGCCGGTTCGCTCCCTGTTGCAGGAGTTCCAGCGCGTCTTCTCCCGTTGCAGAGAGGACCGTTCGCGTATAATACTCTTCGGCGGAATTGACCAGTTGCTGTTGCTCTTCGAGTGCGTCGGCGACCTCGCGATACGCCGGCACGACTGCGCGCGGGGGATGGATGTCGAGCAGATTCAAACCGAGAATCTCGACCCCGAGCGACGCGCTCCGCTTGCGGATCTCGGCCAGTCCCGCCGCTTCGATTTCGCGTCGCCGGTCGGTCAGCAGATCATCCAGCGACTCGCGCGCGGCATGTTCTCGAATGACTGACTCGGCGATCGCGCGGAGCGTTTCCTCGGGGACTGCCTGATTCAAAAACCAAGCCTGCAACTCGGAGATCCGATACTGGACTTCGGCCGTCAGTTCAACGGCCACTTCATCTCCAGTCAGAATCATTGATTCTGCCGCAACCGACTTCTCGTCGTTTTCGTGTTCGCTCGCCCATTCGATCGTCGCGGGAAGCGACTCGTTCGGACTCCCGGCAGCGCGACGGAATCCGATCTCCACCACCTGCACTCGTTCGGTCGGAGCGCGGAGCACCGTCTCGAACGGTTCGGGCCACCGCCAGTGCCAGCCGGGTTCGAGTTCGGCTTGCCACTTGCCGAACCGCGTGATCAGGGCACGTTCTTCCTGCCGGATCAAAACGACTCCCGACAGCAGCCACCATAAGGCGACACCCCCCAG
>DATKCB010000070.1:0-7400 GCA_035513495.1 Planctomycetaceae bacterium
ACGATCTCAGAATCATCTGAGATCGAACGCAGATCATCGCTATCGATCGTCCAGCACACATATTTACTCTTACTGCTTCCACCCTTTTACTCGCACAGTGACATGCAACTCGGACGCGTCATCGGACTGGCCACTTCAACCGTCAAGCATCCCTCGATGCAGGGCTGGCGGCTGCTCGTGATTCAACCGTTGATGGACGACGGAACCGCCGACGGAGATCCCATCGTGTCGATCGACAATCTGGGAGCGGGCCGCAACGACCTCGTGATCATCACCTCGGACGGTCTGAGCGTTCGCGAGATGGTGAATTCGAACAACACGCCCGTCCGGTGGGCGGTCCTGGGACTGAAGGATTCATGAACATCGACTCGCGCACGATTGACGACATCGTCGCCGGAGTCCTGAGTCAGCTCGGGACTGCGACGGTCGTTCGCGCCGAGCCGCCCCGCGAATCCGAGGCACGTCCGCTGGAAGCGACCGTCGTGTCGGAAGACGTGCTGCGGGAACACGCCGGGGGCACCGGGCACCTGTTGCTGCGAGCGGATGCCATCATCACCCCCAGCGGACGGGACTGGCTGCGACGAAATAATATTTCCTGGGAACGAAGTCCGAGTAACAAAACGACTTCACACAACGCTTCCAATTGGAGATTGATTCTGATCGAAAAGCCGGACTTGGCTGAAAACTTGGCCGAAGCCGGCCGCGCTTTGGAATGGCTGACCGAACGAGTCAACGATGCGGACGCTGCGACGAAGCTGGCGATTTCACTGGTCACTCAAGGCGAGGCTGTTGGAGCGATCGTCGTCTCGGATCAACCGGAACGCATCGCGTGCCGTGCCAATCGCAATCCCAAGATCAGAGCGGCCGCGGCACATTCCGTGGAGGATGTGAAACGAGTCCGACTGCAACTCGGAGCCAATCTGATCGCAATCACGTCGAGCGAACGAAGCTATTTCGAACTGAGAAACTTATTCAAAGCCATCTCGGCGGGCGGTCCGCTGGCAGAACCCACAGGCTGGTAATTGCCTTATTCCTGGAGGGAGTCCGAATCGTGCGTATTGCGGAAATCATCGGCAAAGTGACGCTCAGCAAGGTCGATCCGACCGTGGCCGGATCGCGCTGGCTGATCGGTGTGCCGCTGAATCACGCGGGCATCAACGGCGCGAAATCCGGTCGCGGAGAGGCACTCGTGATCTACGACGATCTCGGTGCCGGGACCGGCTCGTTCATTGCATTTACTGAGGGAGGAGAAGCGGCGGCACCTTTTTATCCCGACGACAAACCACTGGATGCCTATTGTGCCGCAATTCTCGACCACCTGGACGTCGAACCGACTCCCCGGGAAACCAAAGGAAAAACATTATTTGATTGAATGGTAGCAACGAAGGATTCGAATCCTTTCACCTACCACTCTGATACTCTTACACACGACCTGAAGGGAGCACTTCAATGTCAGGACATTCCTGGAACAGCGGGATCAATGACCGCAAACTCAAAGAGCAGATTTGTGAAATCGGCCGTCGCGTTTACAACAAAGGTTTCGCGGCCGCCAACGACGGAAACATTTCGATTCGGGTCGGCGAGAACGAAGTTCTCTGCTCGCCGACGATGATCTGTAAAGGATTCATGACTCCCGACGATATCTGTGCCGTCGATCTCGACGGAAATCAGATCGCCGGCAAACGCAAGCGGACCAGCGAAGTTCTGCTGCATCTGACGATCATGAAAGAACGGCCGGACGTCAAAGCCGTCGTACACTGTCATCCGCCGCATGCCACCGCGTTTGCGGTTGCGGGAGAAGCGATTCCCCAGTGCATTCTTCCGGAAGTCGAAGTGTTCATGGGAGAGGTGCCGATCGCACCTTACGAGACTCCCGGCGGTCAACAGTTCGCAGACACAGTCAAGCCGTTTCTGAAAGGGACGAACACCATCATTCTGAAAAGCCACGGAACGGTGACGTTCGGTAGGGATCTCGAGGATGCCTACTGGAAGACAGAAATCCTCGACGCGTACTGCCGGATTCTGCTGCTCTCGCGTCAGCTCGGTCACGTCGATTTCTTTTCCGAACAGAAAACCCGCGAACTGCTCGATCTGAAAAAACGACTCGGTTTCGACGACCCTCGATTCCAGAACGAAGACTGCGACTTGTGCGGAAACAGTGCGTTTCGCGAAGGATACCAGGAAGCCACACCGCGGACCGACGCGTTCGGACCTCCTCCGCAATACCCGGGATATCTCGCGAAGGGACGCTCGTCAGCACCTGCTCCCGCTTCTGCAGCGAGACAGAACGGCGACGGGCAGAACGTCGAAACTCTCGTCAAAGCAATCACTGATCAGGTGATGGCGGCGATGGCTTGAACTCAGTGGGAAAAGTGGGAAAGGTTTGAAAAGTAGGAAAAGTGATTGATTTCCAATCCTCCCACTTCTGACTTTTTGCACATTTCGTACTTTTCCAACTTTTCGTACTCTCTCGACATTGAACTCTATTCGCTGCGTTTTCAGAGGAACAATTTCATGAAGGTCAGTATTATCGGTGGGGGCGGGCTGGTTGGTTCGTGTGCAGGATTTGCTTTGCAGACGGGGGGGATCGTTCGCGAGATCGCTCTGGTCGATGTGAATCAGGAACTGTGCGAAGGACAGGCGCTCGATTTGCTGCATGGCAGTTCGCTGTTGTTCGATCAGTGCATCTATGCCGCCGGGACAGAGGCTGTCAACGAGAGCGATGTGGTCGTGATCACCGCCGGTCTGCGCCGCAAACCGGATGAGAGCCGTCTCGATCTGATCAACCGGAACGTCGCGCTGTTTCGAAACATTCTGACAGACATCAAATCGTACGGATTGAAACGGGACGCGATCGTATTCGTCGTTTCGAATCCGGTCGACGTGCTGACCTATCTCGCACTGAAGGAACTGGGATTGCCCTCCGCGCAGGTCATCGGGCTGGGGACGGTACTCGATACGACGCGTCTCCGCAGCATGCTGGCGGCCCGCTTGCAGGTTCCTCCCACGCAGGTCGATGTGACGATTTACGGAGAACACGGGGACAGCATGGTCCCGATCTGGTCGGCGGCACAGATTGCGGGAATTCCGCTCGAAAAATTTCCCGGAGTCACAACCAATCTGATTGCCGACATCGAGAAGAAAACACGCGGCAGCGGTGCCGAAGTGATCAAGAAAAAGGGGGGAGCCGGGTTTGCCGTAGGTGTTTCGATTGCCGACGTGATTCACAGCATCGCACTCAATTCGCAACGCATCATGCCGGTCTCTTCGCTGCAAACCGGCTTGTATGGTCTGCGAGATGTGGCGATCAGCGTTCCGACGGTCGTCGGTCGGACGGGAGTGCTGGGTTGCATCGAAGTGGAACTCTGGCCCAAAGAGATGATGGCGCTGCAGGCTTCCGGCAGAGTTCTGCGGGAGACGCTGGATAAAGTGCTCGGTTCATAACAGGATCGATGTTCCTTTAAAGCCTTACGGCGCAAGCCGTTGGGGGAACATGGCGCGAGCATCGAATAGATCGCGGCCTTTCGCGGGCCTGTGAACTTAACCCACATGCGAGACTTCAACGGGTAATCAGCGAGTGTTGGTTGATGGAAGTTCTCTCCGCGCTCCCCCGATTGCTTGCGCAATTGGGCTTCTATGAAATGGGAGCGAACGTCCTCGGCGCGCGAAGGAATCATCCGAACGGGTAGATTGCTTCGAGTTGGTAAGTCATCGCGAACCTCATCTTGCTGAGTTGCTGTCGCAACTCTGTTCTTTTTGCAGAGTCCCGGCAGATCCTCCAGAGTTTAAGCCGATAAATAATAACATCATACAGTGCGGCGAAGTTGCGCGCCGAATCCACAATCTCTACCAACGTTCCGGACGGATTTCGGGTATCAAGCATGCGAATTCACGGAAGAATGTCGAATCGAATCCGCGTCGTGGCTCTCGCTCTGGTGAGTTCCGGGATGTTGTTTCTGGCAGATCAGTCCCGTTCTGAGGAACCGATCCTGCATACGAGGCAGAGGATCGCCGAGGAGGAATCTGTCGATTCCACTAGCCTGCCCGAAGTTGTAGCGTATACGATCGATCAGGCTCATGCGGCTTGTTTCGAGAACGATCCCTTTCCCTCGGCCAAAAAATGCGCCGTATGCCATCGCCAGCATTATCGCGAATGGTCGGTGTCTCCCCACGCTTATGCGCAGTTGAGTCCGGTCTTCAACGCGATGTCGAGCAAGATTCGCAAGTTGACGAACGGAACGCTGGGGGATTTCTGTATTCGATGCCATACACCGGTCGGGATGGACCTCGATGAGCCGATCACAATGAGCAACCTGGACCGGTCTCTCGCTTCTCGTGAGGGTGTGACCTGCGTGGCGTGTCACCGGGTGAATCAGGCGTGGGGTAAGGGCGCGGGACGCAGAGCATTGGTCTCGGGTGATCTCACACAGGTCGTGTACGGGCCGGTCGGCAGCGAAATCCTGAATCACGTGCTTTCGAATCCCGACAAGTATGGAGTGCTGAAAACCGACAAAAATCCCGAGATCAAGGGGAGGGAAGTCCACTCTCGTTCGATTCGCTTCTTTCAACTGACAACACCCGGTTTTTGCGGATCGTGTCATGATGTGTTCGCTCCGAACGGATTCCGACTCGAAGACGCTTTCTCGGAATACAAAATGTCTCCCGCCGCACGAAAGCACGGACACAACTGCCAGGATTGCCACATGGGAGCGGTCCCCGGCGAACCGAAAGGATACGAAATCGCTCCCGCCGCAATTGTGGGAAATATGGCGACTCCGCCGCGGAAGCATGCCAACCATATGTTTCCCGGACCGGACTATTCGATCATCCACCGCGGCTTGTTTCCCCATCACTTGACGGCGATTCGCGAAGAAGGAGAGAGTCGTACGAAGGGTCTGGCGACGATGCGGGAATGGCTCTGTTTCGACGATGCCGCGGGTTGGGGGACTCATGAATTTGAAGAACAGGTTCCCGATCACGCCGAATTTCCCGCACCTTGGGAGGACGATCTGATGCGCCGCAAAGCGCGGAGAATTCTCGACGAGCAATATGAGTTGCTCTCCGAATACACAACGGCGCAGTATGCTCTATTGCGCGCAGGTTATAAGATGGGTCGCGCCCAATTTGAACGGGCCGATCGCCGTCAGGGAATCGACTTCCAGGTCAAGGTTTGGAACGGCACTACGGGGCACAGCGTTCCGACGGGCTTCGATGCGGAGCGTCTGGTGTTTCTGCGGGTGCTCGTGTGGGATGAGTCGGGGAAACTGGTGTTTCAGTCGGGCGATCTCGATCCAAACGGCGATGTCCGAGACGGACATTCGAGATACGTTCACAACGGCGAGCTTCCCCTGGACCGTCAATTGTTCTCGTTGCAATCGATGTTCATCACGCGAAACATCAGAGGGGGCGAACGAGAACAGATTCTCAATGTTCCATTCTCGTTGACGCCGCTCCCTTTCATTCGACCGGAAACCCAACCGTTCACGGTCCTCGGCCGCCCAACCAGCGCGCGCAAGCACAAGATGAACATCGAACCGGAAGGGGAGGCCTGGGCCAGGTATCGCGTAGCAGGATCGCAGCTTAATGGTCCGGGAACCTACACCGTCCGAACTCAACTGATCGCCGGAATGGTTCCCGTGAATCTGATTCACGAGATCTCAGATGTCGGGTTCGATTTTGGAATGAGCGCTCGCACAATTGCTGACGCAATCGTGCAGGGGCATCTGGTGCTCTGGGAAGACGTGCAGCAGGTGGAAGTGAAATAGGCGGAGACTAGTCAGACAACTCGATTGAGAGTCTGGGTGTAAGCAAATTGTGAACCCGATGAAGAACAAGCTGACACACTTATCGAGATTCGCGGCGGGATGGTTCTCCCTTTGCGCGATCGCGCTGTCCGGCGAGCCGGTGGAATTTGCCTCAAAACCGGAATCTGTTCCCAGGTTGCAGCCCGTCCAGATTTCGTTCGGAGAAATTCCGCCTGCTCCTCAGGGAGACGAACAGACTTCTGAGTTTCCCGATTTCTCCGAGCCGGAACTGATCGATCCGTTCGCCGAGCGTGTGGAATTCGATCCGCGTGTGCGCGAACCGGATCCCGGATTTCACTGGCATCTGAGCGAAGTGCTGTTCGATGCGTTATCAGCCCCCGCCGATCCGCTGGCGGATTTCTTCTCGCGTCTGATCGGAGCAGAACATTACGAGATTCATTCTCCATTGCACGATCATGCGATCGGGTTGCAGTCGATCCCCGAGCGTCCTCCTCTGGCGATCGAGTGGGGTGAGAAATTTATTGCACCCGGACGTCTGGAACAAGGGATCGAGACCGGGACCGGGGCGGTCTGGCGTCCCGCGCTGTGGGTCTGGGGCGAGATGAGAACGTGCTATAACTACATCGACGTTCGGAATGCACCCACAGTTGATGAGGTGGCCTCGCGTCTGGATCTGTTTGCCCAACTCAATCTGACGGGGACAGAGCGAATTCTGCTGGGAGTGCGTCCGCTCGATGAAGAGCGAGGGGCCACGCGCAGATTCACCTCGTACGATTTTCAGAACGATCGGCGGATCGGCGGAGAAAACTTCGACGTTCAGACGTTATTCTTCGAGGGAGATTTCGGAGAGATCTTTCCCAATCTCGATCCTTACGACACCAAAGGACTCGATTACGGTTTCTCGATCGGACGTCAGCCGATGTTGTTTCAGCAGGGATTGCTGATCAACGAGGATATGATCGACGCAGCGACGCTGACTCGAAATACATTATATGGTGGCGGAAATCTCAATCTCCGCATGACGGGTGTGTACGGATGGAACCGGATTCACCGCAATAACAATGTTCCCGACGACAATGCCCAACTGGTCGGACTCTTTACGGAAAGCGATTATCGCTGGGCGACGGTGAATGTCGACGTGGCATTTGTCTCGTCGGGATCGGGGACGCTTCGCGATAGTCTGGCTTTCGGACTGAGTGCGATCCGGCGAATTCAGGGACATCACAATATCTACAATTCGTCGGCGCACATACTGGGATCGATCGCAACCGAGGGAGAAACCGCCGCTTCAGGGGACGGATTACTCCTCTTTCATCAACTTTCCTGGACACCCCATCGCTCGGACGATCTGATCTATCTGAATGCATTCTGGTCCATCGATCAGTTCACATCGCCGGCGCGAGGGACCTTGATGGGAGGTCCGCTAGGACAGGTCGGGATTCTGTATTCCGCCGCCGGACTCGGCCGGTATGGTGCCGCTCTCAGCAATGAAGCGAGCAGCGCTGCGGGCGCGAGTCTGGGTTATCAGTTCTTCTTCGACGAAACCCGCCAGCAGATGATCTGGGAAGTCGGTGGCCGTTCGGATACGAACGGAATCGACCGGGCGGCGATTGCGACGGCGCTGCAGTATCAGCG
>DATKCB010000071.1:0-2914 GCA_035513495.1 Planctomycetaceae bacterium
GATGCGGTCCAGGAACCACCGGTCGTGGGAAACGACGACGGCACAACCGCCGAAGTCGAGCAGTCCTTCTTCGAGCGAACGGAGCGTTTCGACGTCGAGGTCGTTCGTCGGTTCGTCGAGCAGAATCAGGTTGCCGCCCGAACGAAGGAGTTTGGCCATGTGAACCCGGTTCCGTTCTCCCCCCGAGAGCGATCCGACTTTCTTCTGCTGATCCCCCCCTTTGAAATTGAAACGTCCGCAATAGGCTCGCGCGTGAATCTTGGTCTTGCCGACTTCGAGCAGGTCGAGTCCGCCCGAAATTTCGTCGTAGACCGATTTATTCGGATCGAGCGCATCGCGGGATTGATCGACATAGGAGAGGTTCACGGTCTCGCCGACTCGGAGCGTTCCCGCATCGGGCGTTTCTTGTCCCACGATCATGCGGAGCAGGGTGGTTTTCCCCGCTCCGTTAGGTCCGATGATGCCGACGATTCCCCCGCGCGGCAAATCGAAATTGAGATCCTCGAAGATCAACCGGTCGCCGTAGGATTTCGTCAAACCTTCGGCGCGAACCACGAGATCGCCCAGTGGATGCGACACGGGGATTTGAATGTCGGCCGCTTCGTCGCGGGCGTCGTATTCGTGAGCCGCGAGTTCTTCGTACCGTTGGAGTCGCGCTTTACTTTTGGTCGAGCGGCCTTTGGGAGACAGCTTCGACCATTCGAGTTCCCGCTTGAGTTCTTTCTGCCGTTTGGATTCTTTCTTCTCTTCGACCGCCAGCCGTGCCGCCTTCTGTTCCAGCCAAGACGAATAGTTTCCTTCGTAGGGAATTCCCCGTCCGCGGTCGAGTTCGAGAATCCACCCGGCGACGTTGTCGAGGAAGTAGCGATCGTGCGTGACCGCGACGACCGTCCCCGGGAACTTGTGCAGGAACCGTTCGAGCCAGTCGATCGAGGAGGCGTCGAGATGGTTGGTCGGTTCGTCGAGCAGCAGAATGTCGGGATTTCGCAGCAGCAACTGACACAGCGCGACCCGGCGCTTCTCACCCCCCGAAAGAGTTTTCACGAGGGCATCGGGGGGAGGCAGCCGCATCGCGTCGCACGCGATTTCGAGTTCCCGGTCGAGTTCCCACAGATTTCCCGCGTCGATTTTATCCTGGACGGCCGCCTGCTCTTCGAGCACTTGTTCCATCTCGTCGGGAGAAAGATCCTCGCACAGCTTCATGTTGAGTTCGTTGTATCGATCGAGAATCGCACGCGATTCCTCGACGGCATCGTTGACGCATTCTTCGACCGTCTTGTCGGGGTCGAGACGCGGCTCCTGGGGAAAGTAACCGATCTTGATCCCCTTGGCCGGGCGGACCGTCCCCATGTAGTCCTTGTCTTCCCCCGCCATGATTCGCAGCAGGGTACTTTTTCCCGAACCGTTGTATCCGAGCACGCCGATCTTGGCTCCGGGATAGAACGAGAGCCAGATATTCGAAAGGACTTCCTTCTGATCGAAGATCCGGGTCAGTTCCTCGATGGTCATAATGTAATGTTCGGCCATGTCGTCTCTCGTACTCGGCTGCAGAAGAATGGAACAGCGCGCCTCTCGGATCGGGCGAGTTTTAGGGCATTGGAGAACGCGCGAAGCTCATTTTAACGCGTGAAACATCAAGACGGTAGGACACCAGACAGAGAAATACGAATCGAGGTTGAGATCAATTCGACGAATGCCCTCGAACACACCCTCCCCACCTCGAAGAATGCAACTTTTGCAAAGTGCCGAGTCAGAAGGGGGGCCATAACCCAGACCCCTCCCTTCTCGTAACGTGTTGACTGAAGGAGAGATATGGCCCCCGAAAACTCTTCGAAAATTGTCGTCAGGATTGCACTGGCGGAGAGGTTTCATTGTTCGCTACACCTTGGACCACCTTCTCGCTCCGTCGAGGAGCTGAGGAGACCTCATTTGCAACGCCGGAAATTTGGAGACAGGCTGTGATCGCACGTGCGAAATCGAGATGGTTGTTGGTGCTGTCGGTCGGGCTGTTCGCTGCCGGATGCCACCCCCGGAATCATACCGAGCACGGAGTCATGCTCGGATCGACACTCGGCGCGCTGGCGGGCGGAGTGATCGGTCATCAAAGCGGAAACACCGTCGATGGTGCCGCCCTCGGTGCCGTGGCCGGCGGATTGACCGGCGCGATTGTGGGCAACGCCAACGACGAACGCGACATGGCTCTCGCCTCCGCTTCGGCCTCGCAGGTCAAAGCCGAAAACGCGGTCACGAACTACGATCTGATCCGTATGACGCAAAGCGGAGTCAGCGACGAGGTCATCGTCAATACGGTCCGATCGCGCGGCGGCCGTATCGACTTGGGTCCTAGTGCGATTATCGATCTGAAAAATAACGGAGTGAGCGACGCTGTCATTCTGGGAATCCAGCAGGCAGCCGAGGCGGAACGATCAGGTCAAATGATTCAAGCCGTCTCGAGCCGCCCCAACATCGTGGTGGTTCCACCCGCCTACGTGGGAGTGGGAGTCCACACCCATCGTCATCCGCACTATTACCGGCCGCGTCCGTACCCCAGAACGGGTCTCTCGTTGCACTATTCGAGATAACTCGCTTCGCAAACCATGATTTGGCATCCGCTCCGATCGGGCTTTCCGAGCGCGACCCGAACCGGTGCATCCATTTTTTCTATGAATATTGCGGATCTTCAACAGTCAACTCGTTAGATTGGAAAGGGTCGAGGAACGCCTCCTTTGGTTCTTCAAATTCCCTCTCTTTCGATTTGATTACGGAGTTCTGCGATGCTGAATCGAGTTCAGGTGATTCCACGTTGGTTGCTGCTGGCAGGTTTCTGCCTGCTGATTGCGGGTTGCGGTGGAGGAGAGGAGACCAGCACATCTTCAACGGATTCGGATCCCGCTGCGACCCCTGCTCCGCCCAC
>DATKCB010000072.1:0-3308 GCA_035513495.1 Planctomycetaceae bacterium
GTACCTACACGGAAGCCTACTGGAAAATCGATCTGCACAATCTGCTGCATTTCCTGTCGCTCCGGATGGATTCGCACGCTCAGCAGGAGATCCGCGATTATGCGACCTCGATCGGTGAAAATATCGTGAAACCGCTGTTTCCCGTGGTCTGGGAGGCGTTTCAGGATTACCGCATGGGGGCGATGTTTTTGACGCGGCTCGACCTCGAAACAGTCGCTCGTCTGACCGCCCGCGGAGCCGAGACCGGGGCTGCTCCCCCCTACTCCACCGAGGATTTTCTGGCCGTTCAGGACGAGAGTTGGAGGGAACTGAAACGGTCCCGCGAACGGGACGAATGCCGGGGAAAACTGGTTCGCTTGGGGTTGTTGGCCGACGACGAAGTGGTGTAATCGTATTTCAAAACCGACCTCCTAAAACACATCAGTCGAATTGCATTTTTTGAGCGATCTGCTATCCTCAACGGATCGTCCTGACCAAACGAGTCGGGTTCTCTGCGCTCGGAGTCGAGTCTCAAACGGCACCGGGGCTGCTTTGATAATTCTCAAAAGGAGGTTTTCGTGGTTAAGTTGCGTTTGCGTGACAATGAGTCGATCAACGATGCGGTCAAGCGGTTTCGTAAACTGGTGGAACATGCGGGAATCAAGAAGGAAATGCGCCGCCGGGAATATTACGAAAAGCCGAGTGACGAACGTCGTCGAGCACGACGTCGCGCCGAACGTCGATCGCGTCTGCAACGCCTCTCGGGAACCACGACTTAAGCTCTGATTAAAATCACATCACACTTCCGGAAGCTGTTCAGCTTCCGGTTTTTTTTGCGCGATGACATGTCGCGTACTCGATTGTGGATTCTCCACCGATGAACGAATCCGTCGATGTCATTGTCGTCGGGGCCGGAGGAAGCGGACTGGCGGCCGCCGTCTCAGCCGCCGAAGCAGGGCTGTCGGTACTCGTCCTCGAAAAATGTCCGCAACCGGGCGGAACGACCGGCATCGCGATCGGATCATTCACCGCCAATCGCACGCGGCTGCAAGAGCAGTCCGGCATCGACGATTCGCTCGACGCTCATGCGATTGACTCGGGAAAGTTCGCACCACCCGACATCGAACGATGGAACAACGATGAGCTGCGGCGGGCATTTCTCGAACAGGCTCGCGAGACGCTCGACTGGCTGGAACGACTCGGTGTCCGGTTTCACGGACCGTTTCCCGAACCTCCCAATCGCGTCCCCCGGATGCACAACGTCGTTCCCAACGCCCGCTCGTACATTCTGACTCTTTCGCATCGGTTGCAACAACTCGGCGGTCGCATCGAGTGCAATGTGCGCGTTCAGGAATTGTTGACGGATGAATCGAGCGTTGTCGGCGTTCGCGTCGAATCGGATCGCGGTTCGGTCGAGTATCGATCTCGTCTGGGAGTCGTGCTCGCAGCAGGTGACTACGCCAATTCACCCGAACTGATTGCCCGCTTCAAGGGAGAAGGCTTCGCCGAGATTGAGGGGATTAATCCGCACGCGACCGGCGACGGACACCTGATGGCCGAACGGGTCGGAGCGAAACTGCTCAACATGCCGATCACCTACGGACCGGAACTGCGTTTCGTACCTCCTCAAAAACTTCCCTGGATCGCGCGGCTGTCGGCTCGGGGGACGACTTCGAAAATTCTCGCGAGTCTGGTTTCGCTCGCACCGCGAGCGGTTCTGAACGCGTTCATCAAACGCCTGCTCGTGACGTGGCAGCATCCGGAAGATGCTTTGTTTACCGACGGTGCGATTCTGGTCAATCGCACAGGAGAACGGTTCTGCGAGGAGACCGAATCGCCGAATCGCGAAATCGCCCTGGCTCGTCAGCCGGACAAATCGGGTTACATCCTGCTCGACGCGCGGCTCATCGAGCGATATTCGGCGTGGCCTCATTTCGTCTCGACCGCTCCTGAAATCGCGTACGCTTACGTCAACGACTATCTGCGACTTCGCCCCGATATCGCCCGCGCCGATCCATCGCTTTCGAAACTCGCGCGGCAGGTTCAGATACCTGCTGAGACTTTGCAGCAAACCGTCGAAGAGTGGAACAAATCGGCTCCCCAGCCGCTGCAAGGGAATCGCTGGTGTCTGCTCGGACCCGTCAAAAGCTGGTTCACGACGACCGAGGGAGGGACCGCGATCAACGACGACTTCGCTGTTCTGAGCGAGACAGGACAACCGATCCCCGGCCTGTACGCCGTCGGCCAGACCGGGCTGGGAGGGATGATCCTCTGGGGCCACGGCCTGCACATCGCCTGGGCGCTCACGAGCGGACGGCTCGTCGGAAAGGTCCTCGCTCGCGAAGAGCCGAGGACCTCTCGACGGACGAATGAGTGAAACACGGGCTGTCCAAATCAGTCAAAAAGCTGACGGTTGTCGCGGTCGTGACCGGCGGCTGGTCCACCCGCTGATGATGAACAGGCCTGCTGCAACGGCAATCAGTAAAAACGGAAACGTCAACAGCCTCCAATTGACGATTGCTCCCAGCAGTAAGGCCGAAAGCGACAGTACCCCGCCGACGATCTCCCACTTCCACGCGACTGCCAATCCGGCCAGCCAGGCTCCCATCGCCGTCAACAGCAGATAATCCTGCACAACGAGCGGACGCGAGGGTTCTCCCTCGTGCCCGACGAGATGCCCTACGATGAAGAATCCCCAGACACACAGAATTAACCCGCTGAGAACTCGCGCGGACCAGCGTGTGACAACCAGACTTCTCGAAGAACCGGATATGAGACCGTTTTTCATGAGTGAACCTCACTGAAATCAACATTCGAACCCAGCCCGCAAACCCCGGTCGCGGGCGCACGCAGGCAGAGGCGATGTTTCTGTGAAAGTATCACGGAAATTTTTCAAAGGGCAGACGTCAGTGAAACAGACTGGTTTCAAGCCCGGCACGGCAGAGTACGGGATTGATTCCAGCACACCGTACGTTGCCTGCGACGGATGTTGCGCAACAAAGTCACCTCTGGTAGAGGAGCGATGCAAAAGCGGAATCTGGAGATTGTCAAATGTCCAAATCCCAATGACAAAGCGAAGGGGGTTTAAGGTGGAAGGAGCGACGTAGCGTAGGCTTCCAGCCTGCTCAATCCCTCAAGCCCAATCGCGCAAGCGATAGGGGGAACGCGGTGCGAACTCCAAACACCACCAGGCTGGAAGCCTATGCTACGACGCACCGCCGCGCAACATCGAATAGTGAAACAAGCGAAAATCCGAAATATATCCCGAACTACTTTAATTTCGTCCAAAACTCCCGGGTTTCGCTCGAACTTGTGAACTTGTGAAGTTT
>DATKCB010000073.1:0-2587 GCA_035513495.1 Planctomycetaceae bacterium
GGATGTACTCGGCAACTCACTTCGCGCCCTGTATCGGCGCTTGAGTCTCCATCAGAGTCTGCTCGAACGCTGGAGCAGCACGCTGCAGCTCGCCCAGACGTCCGCGATGAGTTGAGCATACGGTGGCAATCCCGGTGATCCGAACTCCTGATCGAGCAGATTTCATTCACGCGATGACTTACGTGAGTGGACCGTTCGCGCGATCGCCCATCCCGGAATCGGTCGCGACTCAACCGCCTCGGTCCGCACAGCAGGACCCTGCGGTTGGGGAGTTTCTTGGAAGATTTGCGACTTCTCGCGGCCGACCGCGGAATGTTGCACGCTCGTGACAAACCTCCCGGCTCCCGCGTCGGGGAGGGTGTCGTCAAATCGATCCGCACGTCATGCCGTTCTTTCACCCGGTTCTGTCTGGTTTCCAGACCCTGTTTGACGTTATGGTGATGGAGTAGGACAAATGAAAAAAAGAGGTTCAAATTTATGATTCGCGTTTGCTTTCTCATAATTATCGCGGGGAGTTCGCTCGGCTTCGCCTCCGAACCGATCGACTTCTCTGCGCAGATCGCTCCGCTCCTCACGGAAAAATGTCTCTCGTGCCATCATCCGGGACAAGCCAAGGGAGATTTCGATCTCACGTCGCGGGAGAGTCTGATCGAAGGGGGAGAAAGCGGACTGACGGTCACTCCCGGAGACCCGCAGGCAAGTTTGCTCATCGAATATATTTCGGGTGAGGAACCGCTGATGCCCAAGGGGGGTGAGAAACTTTCCGAGACCGAAGTTGCGCTGTTGACCGAATGGGTCAAACAAAAACTTCCGTGGCCCGCCAATCTGGTCCTCGATCCCGATGATGCAAAATGGTGGTCGCTCAAACCGCTGGTCCGACCGCACGTTCCGGAGGTTGCGAACGAGTGGCAGTCGCGCGTACGAAATCCGATCGACGCCTTCGTGCTGGCAAAGCTGTCCGAAAAGAATCTATCTCCCTCTCCCGAAGCAGACCGCCGCACGCTGATTCGGCGACTCAAATTTGATCTTCACGGCTTGCCGCCGACTCCCGAGGAGGTTGAGGAATTCGTCAACGATCCCGATCCCCACGCATACGAAAAGCTGATCGACCGCTATCTTGCTTCGCCCCGCTACGGAGAACGCTGGGCGCGGCATTGGCTGGACGTCGTTCATTACGCCGATACGCACGGCTACGACAAGGACAAACTCCGTCCGAACGCCTATCACTATCGGGACTATGTGATTCGCTCCTTCAACGAGGATAAACCGTATGCGCGGTTCATCGAGGAACAGATCGCGGGAGATGTGCTGTTTCCGGACGACCCGACGGGAATCATCGCGACCGGCTTCATCGCGGCCGGTCCCTGGGACTTTATCAGCCACGTCGAAGTCCCCGAGACCAAACTGGACGGACAAATCGCCCGCAGCCTCGACCGGGATGACATGGTCCGCACGACGATGGAAACTTTTAACAGCGTGACGATCGGCTGCGCACGCTGTCACAACCACAAGTTCGATCCGTTCCTGATGCACGACTATTACAGTCTGCAAGCCGTGTTCGCCGCCGTCGATCGGGCGGACCGGGAGTTCGACACTGATCCCGTCATCCATCAGAAACGACAGGAATTGCTCGCCGAACGAGAAAAGCTTCAGACGGAAAAACAGCAACTCGACACCGAAGTCCGAAAACTGGGCGGGAAACAACTGGCCGAGATTGAAGCGGGAATCAAACAGTTGAGCGAACAGAGTAAAACGGTCGAGAAACCCGAGTTCGGTTATCACAGCCAGATCTCAGCTCAACAGAATGAGACCAAATGGGTGCAGGTCGATCTGGGGGAACCGGTGGATCTCTCTCGGATCGTCATTGTCGGTTGTCACGACAATTTCAACGGCATCGGGGCCGGTTTCGGTTTTCCGGTCCGCTACAAAATCGAAGCCTGCAATGAGGCATCGTTTCAGACAGACGTGACGGTTCTCGTCGATCGAAGCCGCGACGATGTCCCGAATCCGGGAGTTGCTCCCCAGGAGTTCCTGCTCGAAAAACAGAGCGCTCGCTATTTGCGAGTGACGGCGACAAAACTTGCTCTGCGTCAAAACGATTACATTTTTGCACTCGCCGAACTGCAGGCGTTCGACGCGGACAACAATAACGTGGCTTCCGGGAAAGCGGTGACGGCTCTCGATTCGATCGAAGCACCGGTTCGCTGGAGAAAGTCGAACCTGGTCGACGGTTATTACTACGGGGTGATGTTCGAGGGTGATGCCAGACAAAAACTCGCGGAATTACAGCAAAAGCGTGCGAAGGTCATGTCCGAGGTCCTCTCCATACAACAGATCGACCGGAGCAAAGAAGTAGAAGCATCTCTGGCTGAGATCGCAGCTTCGCTCTCGACCTTGCCGAGTCCTCAGAAAGTTTATACCGCAGCCACTTCGTTCGCTCCTCAGGGGAATCACCAGGCGACCGGTGGAATTCCCCGCGAAATTCGACTGCTGAAACGGGGAAATATGACGTCTCCGGGCGAAGTGATGTCACCCGGTGCGATCGCAGCTTTCGACCATCGACCGGGACGATTCGAACTTCCTCCCG
>DATKCB010000074.1:0-5439 GCA_035513495.1 Planctomycetaceae bacterium
CCGTGCAGGAGGCGCTTAAAACAGTCTGTCAGAACGTGACCCTCGAAGTCGCCCGCAACGTGCTTGCGGCACCCGCGATGCCGACGCTGGATATTCTGTAGGATTGTTTCACGTCCATGATCAAAGCCCAATTGCGCAAGCAATCGGGGGAACGCGCAACACGCGTTGGCAACCACCACCCACACGGCGACCTCTTCCTTCGTTGAGGTGAGTCGAGTATTGACAGTGCGATGGATGAGCAATCGCAAATCGATCGCCGTTCCCCCCACGGCTTGCGCCGTTGGGCTTCAAGTTTCTGCGATGACTGGGTTGGTGAGCGTTCCGATCTTCTCGATTTCAATCGTAACCGTATCGCCCGGTTGCAAATACACCGGCGGTTTGCGGGCCGATCCGACTCCGTGAGGGGTGCCGGTGAGAATGACGGTTCCGGGTAGCAGCACGGTGCTGCCGCTGAGGAATTCGATCAGCGTCGGAATGTCGAAGATCATGTCGTTGGTGTTCCAGTCCTGCATGACCTCGCCGTTGAGAATCGTTTTGATGCCGAGTTCGTTCGGATTCCGAATTTCATCCGTCGTCACGAGCCACGGTCCGAGCGGGCAGAACGTCGCGAACGTCTTTCCGCGGCACCACTGGCTTCCGCCCCATTGAAGCTGCCAGTCGCGGGCGCTGACGTCGTTCGCGCAGGTATAACCCAGCACGTGCTCGAGGGCGTCCTCGCTCGAGACATTGTGGCACGTCCGGCCGATGACGACGGCCAGTTCGCATTCGTAATCGACCTTGTCGCTGCGGAGTTTTCTGGGGAGTACGATCGGATCGTCGGGGTTCTGAACGGCACTGCTGGTCTTCATGAACACCACCGGCTGTTGAGGAATCTCCTGATTTCCCTCGGCGGCGTGCTTTCGATAATTCAATCCGATGCAGACGATGTCTCGGGGATCGACCGGGGTGAGCAGTTTCGCGAGGTCGGCCGGCTCACCGGAATCCTGAAAATCTCCGAACAGATCGCCTTCGATCCGCGTGGACGAACCGTCTGCGTGACGGACGCCGGAATGGATATTTCCGCTGGAATCCTGATAACGAATGATTTTCATACGAAGTTTTTCTTATTTGATCTGGTTGTAAAAGAAGTCGATGAATCACTCTCGGCGAGAGCCGGAAAGGTCTCGACTCTACCTGCTGCCTCTGGTGTTGTCGAGAATTTGCCTCCGGAGAGCAGGAACTTTCCTCAAACAATCCGACGGTTCCACAATTTGTTGGATCTCACCTTCTCAGCCAGTACCATGACAGAACTCGAATCATCGAATGTTGATGAATCGAACGAGAGAGTACACCTCCTTAACAACAACGACCAGAAACCATGACCGACCCGAACCTTGCGCCCGCTTCCGACGAGGATCTCAAACGCATCAAGGAACTTGGTGCCGCCTACAAACAGATGACCGAGCAGCTTTCGCGGGTCATCGTGGGACAGGAAAACGTCATCGAGCAGGTGTTGATCTCGCTGTTCTGCCGAGGACACGTACTCTTGGTGGGTGTGCCCGGACTCGCGAAGACGCTGCTCATCAGCACGATTTCCCGGGCCTTGCACCTGAGTTTCAAACGGATTCAGTTCACCCCCGACTTGATGCCTTCGGACATCACCGGAACCGACGTGCTGGAAGAGGATCGCTCGACGGGCAAACGGGTGTTCCGTTTCGTACACGGTCCGCTGTTCTGCAACATGCTGCTCGCGGACGAGATCAACCGGACGCCTCCCAAGACTCAGGCGGCTCTGCTCGAAGCGATGCAGGAACACCGCGTCACAATCGGCGAGCAAACCTACACTCTTGATGAACCGTTCTTTGTGATGGCGACGCAAAATCCGATCGAGCAGGAAGGGACATATCCGCTACCCGAAGCTCAGCTCGATCGTTTCATGTTCAACATCGTGGTCGACTATCCGTCGGCGGCGGAAGAATCGCTGATCATCAAACAGGTCACAGGAACTTATAACGCTGAGGTGACTCCGATTTTGAGTGGGGAAGATATTCTTCGCTTGCAGCAGATTGTGCGGCGCGTTCCCGCTGCCGATCACGTGATCGATTACGCGCGCGATCTGGCCCGCGCAACCCGTGCGAAAGATCCCGAAGCGCCGGGATTCGTGAAAGAGATGGTCGCATGGGGAGCGGGTCCCCGAGCGGGGATCTATCTGATCATGGCCGCCAAGGCGCGGGCGATTCTGAAAGGACGCTATCACGCCACGACGGAAGACGTCATTGCGGTGGCCGCACCGGTCTTGCGGCATCGGGTGATGACCACCTTCAATGCCGAAGCGGCCGGAGTCACCAGCGACGACATCGTCAAAATGCTGATCGAACACGTCCTGCCAGTCGAAGCCGTCGCGTAATTTTTTGAACAGGAGGAAACGGAGAGAACGGAGCGGCAACGTGAAAGAACTTTGAATATCGAAAACCGTTCGCATACCCACCCTGCTTCGCAAGGTGGCACCCCGGATGAAATCTCTCAATCCAAAATCCTTCAACTTTTAACCTTCAACCTTCTACTCCCAGCCCTGTCACTTTTCACACCTTTCGCACGTTTCAGACTTTTCCCACCCGAATGGAATGCTCATGGCCGGATCGAACGGAAAACAAGGTCAGTATCGCAGTTTGCGGACGGAATCTCTGGGACGGATTTCGCGGCTGGAACTGCTCGCGCGGGGAGTCGTCGAAGGGTTCATTACAGGCAAGCATCAAAGCCCCTACAAGGGAACGAGCATCGAGTTTGCCGAACATCGCCAGTACGTTCCCGGCGACGACATTCGCAGTCTCGACTGGCGCGTCTTCGGAAAATCGGACCGCTATTACATCAAGCAGTTCAAAGAAGAGACGAATTTGCGATCGACCATCTTGCTCGATGCGTCGGGATCGATGAAGTATCGCGGTCAGCTCGCGGCCCCGATCGATCACGAAATCGTCTCGAAATTCGATTACGCCCGCTATCTCGCCGCAGCCATGACTTATCTGCTGATCAATCAGCAGGACGCCGTCGGATTGACGACATTCGATACCGAGATTCGGAGCTATCTCCCCTCCCGCTCGAACGCGCGGCACATGCGATTGCTGCTGGAGACGCTCGATGCGCTCGAACCGGGAGGTGAAACATCGCTCGCAGAAATCTTTCACGAAATCGCCGAGCGGATTCGCCGGCGGAGCCTGGTGATTGTGATCAGCGATCTGTTCGACGAACCCGACGAGTTGATCAAAGCCCTGCACCACTTTCGCTATCGCCGTCACGAAGTGATTCTGATGCACGTGATGGCGGAAGAAGAACTGACGTTTCCGTTCGAAAGCTGGAGCGATTTCCGCGATCTGGAGAACCAGTCGATTCACGAAGAACTCGACCCCCAGACGGTCCGGGCGGACTACCTCGATCAGGTGCGGGGATTTGTCAACCGGATCGAACTGGCCTGCGGGCAGATGGAAATCGATTACGTCCCGATGAACACGCGCGTGCCGTTCGATATCGCAGTCTCAGGCTTTCTGGCATCCAGACGCAGTTTGCAGAAGTAACCACGAAAGGCACGAATCACACGAAATGATTTCAAATGAGTGTTTAAGAGAACAACGAGATTCGAGTTCTGTTCGACTTGGCTCGATTTCACTCTTCTACCTTCCACTCTTTCACTTTTCACCCTCCTGACTCCATGACTTTTCTCAACCTGTCCATCCTGTTCGGCCTGATTGCAGTCTCGATTCCGATTGTGATCCACCTGTTTAATCGGCGGAAGGCGAACGTCGTCGAATGGGGGGCGATGCGGTTTCTGTTGGGGTCGCTCGTCAATCGCCGCAAGCGGATACAGGTCGAAGAGCTGATTCTGATGGGGATTCGGTGTCTGTTGATTTCGCTCCTGGTCCTGGCGGTCGCCCGTCCGTTCACACCGGTGGGAAGCAGTCTGGCGTGGCTGGCCTTGCTGCCGGTTCTGTTTTTCTGCGTGCTGGCGATGGCTCTGGTGACGATCCTCACCCGCAGCCGCGCTCGTCGATTATTAGCTTATGCAGCTTCGACGGGGGCTGTTCTGCTGGCCGTTTATCTCAGTCGCGAACAGCAACTTCTCCACGGGGACCGCTGGAAGAACGCCAGTTCGCAGGATGTCGCCATCGTGGTGGACGGTTCGAATTCGATGCGGGTCCAGATCGACGGACAATCGAATTTTGAACGAGCTGTTGCCGAAGCGAGTCTGCTGACGGAGTCATTGGGTCCCGACGATCACGTTTCAATTTTAATCGCGGGAGGACTCATCGAAGTCGTCACGCCCGAGCCTCGCAGCGCACGCAGCAATCTCGATTCGGTGTTCGAGTCGATGCAACCTGTCGGTGGAACGATGTCGGTGACTGACGCTCTGTCGGCAGCCGCTTCCGCTTTGAATGCGGGTAATCAGGCCGGCAAGAAAATCGTGCTGATTTCCGACGGACAGAAACTCGGTTGGAGCGAGGACAATCCCGGGCAGTGGGAGTTTCTCGCTGATACTTTTTCACGGCTCCCGACCACGCCTCCGGTCGTGACGAGATTTCTCCCTCTGCCGGATCGCTTCCAGAACGGAGCCGTGTCGTCGCTCGAAGTTTCTCGACAAATCGTCGGAACGGATCGCCCCGTGACGATCCGGGTTTCGGTTGAGAATACGGGCTTTGAGGCGATTGAGCCTTCCGGGTTGCAACTGACTCTGGATCAGTCTCAAGTCCTCGTTTCGGAAGTCGGGACGATCGAGTCGGGGAAAACGTTCCAGATGAATTTCGAACATCGGTTCGAACGTCCCGGCCCGCATACGATCGAAGCCCGGCTGATGATCGAAGACGATCTGGCCGAAGACGACCGGCAGGTTCAACTGCTGCACGTTCTGGAGACTCTGCCCGTTTTGCTCGTTGACGGTTCCGGCCGGGGCGGCGATTCTCACTCGGCGGCTTCATTTGTTGAACTGGCGCTGGCTCCACCTGCGGATGAGGAAGAAGGAGCCGCTGGAACGAATCAGCAAGGTCTCGTCGAGACGACGGTGATCGCCGCTCCCGATCTTTCGGAAAGCATCCGCTTCGAGGACTACCGTGTCGTAATGTTGCTGGATGTTCCCCGGCTGGGAGCCGGTGTGTCTGCAGGAATGAGCCGATACGTCGAGCAAGGTGGCGGATTACTGATTGTCCCCGGCAACAACTGCGAACCGGAATTCTACAACGCCTGGAAAACGGCCGACGGGCGGCCCGTCCTCCCGTCTCGGCTGGCTCAACTGATCGAGTTCGGCGACGGCGATCGAGCGACACATCCCACCCCGGACAGTTTCTCGCACCCGGCGCTGTCACAACTTGTTTCCGCCAGTCAGACCGACTTCGGTAAGGCGGTCGTTTCGACCTATTGGCAACTGGAAGCACATCCGACTCTCTCGGGCGTACGCATCGGAGCCGCACTCGA
>DATKCB010000075.1:0-5042 GCA_035513495.1 Planctomycetaceae bacterium
CGCGACCCGTGTCCTGCTGCCCCATTTCTCCAGATTCGCCGAGTTGATTCAACACGAGCTTGATCTGCTGGATGTGTTCGTAGGTTCCGCGAATCAGCAGTAACCGCGAGAAGGTATCCGGCTCGATCACGGGCGCGTTCGCACCGTCGATGATGAACAGGGAATTCAACGTCGAGGCGGCGCCGATCGGATCGAGTTTGTTGAGGTAGAAGACCAGCACCGCGCCGTCGCCGTCGGTTCGGTCCATTTCCTTGATGTCCGCGCCGATTCGCGCATGCTCTTCTTCGGTCGCGACGATGTGCAGCTTTCGCGCTCTTCCGTCCTCGTTCACAACCAATCCGGGATACAGTGAAGACAGAGATTTCGCAATTTCATCGGCTTGCGCGTTTTGGATAATGTACACTTTCAAATACGGGGTCGTATCGACGCTTCCGCCGGCAAACCGCTGATCGCCGACGTCGATGACTTTGATCAATGATTCGACGAATTTCATCTGGGCTCTCGTCGTCTGCACGATCAGGCTGTTCGTTTTTCCATATGCGATGACGGTGGTTCCGCCGGAAGCGGAAGCCGCGACTGCTTGCGAAGAGGACCGGCGATCGCGGTCGCTACCCGTGAATGCCGCCACGTTCGCAACACCGCGCGGCAAACCGAGCAGATCGCGAACATGCGTTTCCACCTCAGTGACGGAAACGAATTCGATTTTGAAAGTCTGCTGAATGACTTCGTTGGGGTCTTCCTTGTCGATGCTGTCGATCAGTTGCGAGATCGCGCGGAGGTTGTCGCCGATGTCGGTCACCAGCAGTTCCTTGGCCGATGAGAGAGGCACGATTTGCCCTTGCGGTCCGAGCAGCGCTTCGACGGTGCGAGCGGCTTCATCGACCGAGATCCCCTTGAGCGGAATCCGGACTTTCATGATTTCATTGCGTCCGCGTTTTTGAACTTCCTGGGGAGTCACCAGCGGGATCAGATTCGGAGGAATCCCGTTGTCCATGTTGAGCACGACCAGGAACTGGTTCCGCCGAACCAGGATGTAACCCTTTTGAATCAGATAGCCGTTGATGATGTCGAGCGCTTCGAGCGGCGTATACTGCCCGTTGTCGAGATAGTTGAACGTCCCCGGAACAGTAGTCGTCAGATCGAGAGTCAACCCTGCCAGCCGGGCGAAATCTTTGAGGATGTCTGCCCAGGGGGCGTACCGAAAATTGAACGAAACCTTTTGAGTGGACGCTTGAGACAGTTCGCCGAAACCAATGATCTCGGGTTTCTTCGCGTCATTCTGCTCGACGGCAGGAGCAGGCTCGGCTTTGTTCGCGTCATTGCTCGCCTCTGCTTCGGCTTTGTTGACGAGGTTCGAGAATGCAGGCGTATTTTGGGCGATCAGGCCGAACGACGAGATCACCTCTTCGCTTTCTCCGTCAGGGCGAATTGTCTGACTGCCGATGTCGGTGGTAATCAGATTCTGGCTCGCGGAAAAACGGGAGTTCGATTGCCCGATGAATTGCGGACCGCCGCCGCCGGGGATGGCGCTGCGGACGATGACGTTTCCGATTTTCCCTTCCCACGCCTTGGACTGATCCGGAGTGAGGACCGCAAAAATTTTCTTGTTCCACTCGGCGTCGAAGGCGGCTCGTTCTTCCGCTGAAGCCCGAAAGCCCAGTTCGCGACGGGCATCGTTGCGCTGCTCGTTCAGAGCCTCGATTTTAGACTGTTGGTCGCTGGTGAGATTCAAATCCTTGGCCACAGTTTCGTCCTGCAGGGCGCGCGGGCCTTGAAATTGCAGGTTGATCTGTTTCAGTCGAGCCATTTTCTCGTTCCCAATCAGCTTTTCGATTTCCTTCTCGGACTCCTGATTTCGCTTTTCAAACATCGTCTGCATCTCGGTGCGCGCCGCTTCGCGTTCTTCGTCAGTTTGTGCGTTCCGCATTTTTTCGAACATCGAGGGATCGGGACGCATTTGTTCCTGAATGGCGCGGACCTTTTCGAGATCCGCCGCGGTCAGCCCGAGATCTTTTTGTGCGTCCTCGTTCATCAGCGTGAAGATGGTTCCACCACCGCCCCCGATAAATCCGCGCGGCCCGCCGCCTCCGAAAGTGCGTCCGCCGCCATCTCCCCCCGGTCGTCTTTCGCCGTCTCCGCCCGGTCGTCTTTCGCCGTCTCCGCCCGGTCGTCTTTCGCCGTATTCGCCCGATCGTCCTCCGCCGTATTCGCCTCCACCGGGACGCTGGGCGAACAGATTCGCTTCGGCAACCATCAGGAAGCTCGCGAAAAACAGGAGCAGTGTGGACAGCGAGCGTCCGTCGTTACGACGTTCGGATCGGATTCGAAACAGAGACTTAATCACGATAATCCACTCCTGGAGGGGGACTCAGCGGATTGGCTGTCGTCCGGTTGGAACGAGACTTGAGCAAGCGCCCAGAGGTTTCTCTCGTTCCCTACGATTGGACGATTTCATTTCATTTATACGATAAACGGATCGATTTTTGCAAAACTTCCCCGTAAGATGGGTGTTTACACCGCAAGATATCATCGAGATTATGAACACGCCTCGACAAGCGCAGGTACCGCGAAATCTGAAAGAGTTACGCTTTTTTGGCAACCTGAGCGAACCGATGGAGTTGAAACGATCGCATCGAACAAACGATCTCAACTTGAGAAAAAGCGATGTCTGTCACCATTTGACTCAAGTTTGAGCTGACTGACTCCCTTCCATCCTAACCTATGTGCCCCTGAGAGTTCCCATGAAATCTCCCATCAACCGGCTTCGGCTGTTCGCATATGTTTTGATGTCAATGGTTTGCGCAAATATTTTTGCGCAGGATCGAACCCCTTCACCCGAGCGTTTTTTCGAGTATATGGACCGCAATCGCGACGGAAACCTCGATCAGGAAGAAGTCCGCCGAATGCCCAGCAGTTTCCGAAGTTCACTCGAAAAAAGCGGCGTTAATCTCGATCGCGGAGTTTCGCGGGAGGTCTTCATCCGCGAAATCCCCAAAGCATTCGAACAAATGCGCGAAGAGAGGGAGCGGGACGAAGAACGCCGCCGCGACGATTCTCGCCGGGGCGAAGAAGACTCCCGGCGATCCGATGACAGAAGCAGACGGGAGCCGACTCCCGATCGAACCCCCGCTCCGAAAGCGGTCTCTGTCTATACACCTCGGAAAAAAGTCGAGATTACGGTGGATCTCCCCAGACGTTTCGAAGATGGCGACACCGACGGCGACGGTCAGATCGGACTTTACGAATGGCGCAAATGGCGGCCCGAAGAACGCGCTCATTTCAAGGTCTACGACAAAAACGGCGACGGATTTCTCACCCCGCGCGAACTGCTCAAGCCCCCCACTTCGGCGGAGCTGATTGCAGCCGCTTCGGGTACCACTGCGTCCGTCGCGACGGGTACCTCACCGGCGCCCGCCGCCGCACCGAGCGCCCCCTCCGAGAGAGGGGATCGATCGTTTTCGCGCGGTGGCGACAGAAATCGACGAGGCCCCACTTCCCGTCGAGACGAATCATCGCGAGAAGAGAGAGTGGTCCCGACTTCCACGACTGCCACGGGTTCTCCGGGTTCTCCGGCAGCGGTGGCCGTCACTCCTGTCGAAGATCCCACCACCCGTACCGCCAAACTGTTTTTCGCACGGATGGATGCGGACAATAACAAACAGATCACTTCGGAAGAATGGGCCCGCAGCCGAACGGTCAAACCGAAGTTCGAGGAGGCCGGGATCGATGTCTCGAATGCCTTGAGCGAACAGCAGTTCATCGAGGCTTACAAAAAAGCTTACGGCAAATAACGATCACTAACGCCAGACGGGTTCTCCCAGGCCGGGAGGGTTTGTCTCGATCGCAGGCTTCGTCCCTGCTGGGCTGATTCGCTCGAGTTGAGCGAGGATTTCCCGTTTCAGCACGCGGATCTGCTGTTCGTCGAGCGAGGCGTTCGTTTGCCGGTCCCAAGACAACGATTGTTGAGACGTTCCCTGTCCGCACGATGCAGAGATTTGCGGCCAATCGCCGGCCCAATGCCGGTAGCCGAGCAGTGCCAGCGCCGCCAGCGTCAGATAACCTTGTGGAACGAAGAGTGCTTTGAACATGATTCTCCCCCAGAATTCAACGTGCAGCATTCCGAAGTGCATCCGGTTTGCCTGAGCGGAACGGACGAGAATCCCCACCGACATGTCCGCACTTTGCGAGAGTCCCCCTCACGATCGGTATCACCGGTTTATTTTCCGGGAAGTCTCCAGACCGGATCGAATTCGGCGGAAGGGCGGTCGTCGATCAGTTCGTTGACCACGCGGGACATCAGCAGCAGGGACGGCCCGTCGTTCGGGTGAGCGAGCAATAAATTTCCGAGCATCGAGGCGGCGACGCGAAATTCCCGATTCTCGAAGGCCGACAAAGCCCCTTCGTACTCCCGATCGAGATCGATCCAGCCGGGGGTCGACTGGGGAACGATCTGAAACAGGTCGACCGGTTTTTCGATGTTGTCCACCTTGACGGTACACAGCCTGCGGGAGAGAAACTGCGACTCGTTCAGCCGATGGTACGTATCGGAAGTGACCAGCAATCCGACCTGGAGATAACGCGTCGCTCCCTGAACGCGGCTGGCGAGATTGACGGTGTTTCCGAGCGGTCCGTATTTTCGGCGGCGGGCGGTTCCGGTGTTACCGACGTGAGCTTTGCCGCTGTTCAGTCCGATTCCGATACTTGTGGGAATTCTGGTGGACTCGATCCATTTCTGGCTGATCGCGGGGAGGCGTTCGATCATCGCCAGTGCGGCCTGACAGGCAAGCTGGGCATGATCTTCCTGTTCGGTCGGTGCCCCCCACATGGCGACCAGTTCGTCGCCGATGTAATCGACGAGCACTCCCTGGTGTTCGAGTACGCATTCGGACTGAACTTCCATTACATCCCGGACCCAGCGGACGGTATCCCGGGGAGGGAGCATTTCGCTGATTCGCGAGAAGCTGCGAATGTCGCAGAACAGCACGCTGACGTCCGCCTCTCGTCCTTCATCGAGCATTTCCGGCCGCAGCGCGACCTGCCGC
>DATKCB010000076.1:0-2749 GCA_035513495.1 Planctomycetaceae bacterium
GAGTACGGTTTCGATCTGTTCGACGGAGATCGGCCCGCGGTTCATCCGGCGCAGTTCCGAGACCGCCTTGTTGTGTGCGATCCGATAAATCCAGACGCGAAAGGCGGCGGGAGACGACAGCGATCGAATCTTTCGATGCACTTGCAGCCAGACCGCTTGTAGCACGTCGAAAGCGTCGTCGTCATCGCCGACGATTCGCCGAATGAAGTAATACAGCCGCCGGTCGTACCAATCGACGAGCCGATGAAAGGCCTGCGAGTCTCCCGTCTGTGCGAGCGAGACTGCCAGCCGTTCCTCGGACCGTCGTAATTTGTCGTCGAGAGCTGACATGCATCGTCCATCTGCGAAGAGACTCGTTCGAACCTGAGTGCAACACCGTCGCGTTCGATCATTCCCGAATTCGGGCCGCCAAACAGAGGACGCTCACCGGCAGGGGAACGTTCAAATGATCCCACCGAAATTCCGAAATATATTTCTGCCTGCAATCGCTCTCCTTCCATAACGGCTCCGATTGTGAAACACGAACGGTGCCGATCGGGCCGGTCGCTTGTTTCATAACTCGCCCTCCGAGAAATCAAAAACTCCCGAGGTTTTAGAACTTGAGGATTTTGGAAGAGCTCAAGTTCTCAAGTTCTCAAGTTGAGCCGAAACCCGTGAGTTTGGGACGGTTTTCAAGTAGTTTGGGAAATATTTTGGAATTTTGGCTTGTTTCACGTATCGATGTTGCGCATCGCGGTCGCTGTAGCATCGGCTTTCAAACCCGGGAGTGGCTCCCCATCCGTTGCTCGCACATTGTTCGTCGCAGGATGAGAAGGTTACGAGACATCGCGCCATCAACCCCCCCCCCCCGCTTCCTTTTTTCTTTGGATATTGAACATTCCCTTCCTTCCGCTTTACATTCGCTTTCTACCTACACCGGGTTTGTTGCGCAACAAAGCTTCGTCGTAAGTGGGGCTTTCAGCCCGACCGAGACGCCGCTGGTCCACGCGAAAGTTTCGAAACACAGAGGCCACGGGGGCACTCTCTCAGAGCATCTCGCGGAGATGAAAATGGTGCGGGCCGAGTTTTCCGCCGTAGTTGCCGGCGGTGATCTGGAGGACGCCGGTGCAGGAGGCGGCGGCGTGCAGGCCGGCGCGCATGGCGGTGGCGACCGCGTCGGCGCTGAGTCCGTCGATCACGATTTCGTAGACGGCTCGCGCAGCGGTGGGGATTTTCAGTTCGACCTGACCGCGGAGCGTCGGACAGTACTCGTGGTTCGTACTCGCTTTGAGTGCTTTGTATTTTGATCCAACCTTCGAACCGCTGCGGACGATCCCACCGGGGAACGGCAGAATCACATCGGGCTTGGTGCGAATCAGTCGGGCGGCGTTTTCGGCGGCGACGAGCGCGTTTTTGGCCGAGTTGGCGGCGATGATCAGGTTGCCTCCGCCGACCCCCTTGACCGTCCCGAACCGTTCTTCGCACAGGAACTCGCCGTCCATCACGGGGATCCGCCAGAACCGGCGGTCTCCCAGTTTTTTCGAGCTTTGATATCCGTCACCGAAAAATCGAATCTGTCCGCCGACGTTGATCTTCTGATCTTTTTCGACACCGGGGAGTCCGTTGAAGCAGGCCGAGGTCGGACAGGTCAAGAGACACTGACCGACCCGGTTCACGACTCCTTTTTCGAGACCTTTCTTGTTGAACGCGAACGCGAGAATGCTCACTCCGGGCCGACCGTCGGGGGTCTCGGCTGGTTTGAGGTCGCGTTCGATGGCGGTTTCGAGGTCGCAGGCGATGACGCTGGTCGCGTTGCCGGAAAACTCGACCCCGGCCTGACGTGCCCAGCGGAGCGAATCGGCGGTCACGATGAGCCGCGTCCCCGTCATCGGAAACGCCTCGGCAAACGTATCGACCACGGCCACGCCGTTCAGGTCGAGCAGCTTTTGTTCGGAATAGGTCGCGACAGACATATCGGAATCTTGGTCGAAATAGGGATCAATTTGTGCGAATCAGATTGTAATCGCCCCATGTGTCGAGTGCGAACCAACATCGACTAAAGGACGGTAATGTACGACGGGGACTCCTGCCCGTCGAGGAGCGGTGAAATTCACCGACGGGCAGGAGTCCCCGTCGTACATCCCGATCAATCCCGTCAGGAAAACTCTGCCGATTCTCCCGGATCTAGCAGGTTCCCGATTCAATTTGGATGCGGTGGGGACTCTCAGCCGATGCAAGTGAGAGAGAGAGAGAAGGATCTTTCGTTCGACCCGACAGGTAAGCTATGAATACTTCGTCACGCCAAAGGATTGGCTCGTCCGCACGATTGATCGTGCTCGCTCTGCTTGTGAGCTGTTCTTCGGGATGTCTGCTCAATTTCGGACGGGACTGGCGTTCGGCGAAGCGAGACGGCATTTACACCGACAATCTCGCGGGGCTGTGGGAAGGAACCTGGCTCAGCAATCACAACGGCCACACCGGCAAGCTCAAAGCGATCGTTACTCCGTGCGGAAACGGACAGTATCACGTCCAGTACAAGGGGACGTTCGCGCTGATCATTCCGTTCGCCTACGCCACGACTCATTCCGCCACAGACGAAGCAGGCGTGACCTATTTCTCGGGACGGGAGAGTCTCGGCAAGCTGGCCGGAGGGGATTACGTCATCAACGGCTGGGCCAACGGCCAAACGTTCGTCGCGTGCTTTCGGGCCGACGTCGATCACGGAACGTTCCGCATGCACCGGGTGGGAAGTTGCGGGTGTGGAAGTTCC
>DATKCB010000077.1:0-4299 GCA_035513495.1 Planctomycetaceae bacterium
AGTTGCCGGTGTTCAAACCGGGAGTGAAGATCGGCCCCGGGTTTCACAACGTCCGGGTTTCGTATGTGGAGGGAAACCCAGTCGTGCTTCAGGAGATGAAGGAATACACCGACTTTCGTAAAACTCAATATCAGCAGCCGACTGCGCTCAAGGTCAACACCGACTTTATGAACGGACGCAAGACGCGTGCCCGGCAGTGGCATCGGACCGATCTGAACGGCGACGGAAAACTCGACGTCCTGCTCGGCATCGGCGACTGGACCGAGTACGGCTGGGACGATGCCTGGGACAGTAACGGAGTCTGGAAAAACGGCCCGTTGCGCGGTCGGATGCACGTCGCCTACAACGAAGGGACGAACGAGAAACCGAAGTTCGCGCATCCCGTCCTGCTCGCTTCGAAAAACGGTCCCCCTCCGGAAGTCTTCGGCTGGCCTTCGCCGTGCATCGAGGACTGGGACGGCGACGGAGATCTCGACATCATCTGCGGGGAGTTTCGGGACACGTTTACTTATTTCGAGAACGTCGGATCGAAGAGCGAACCGCTCTTTGCCGCGGGACGCCAACTGTTGCTCGGCGACAAGCCGCTGACGATGGACCTGCAAATGATCGTTCCGACGTCGATTGACTGGGATGCCGACGGCGATCTCGATCTGATCGTCGGCGATGAAGACGGCCGCGTCGCGCTCATTGAGAACACCGGCAAATTTTCGGACGGTGAGCCGCAGTTTCTCGCACCGAAATACTTCCAGCAGGAAGCCGAGTTCGTCAAATTCGGAGCGCTCGCGACGCCGTTCGGATTCGACTGGGACGGCGACGGCGACGAGGACATCCTGTGCGGCAACACGGCGGGATACATCGGGTTCATCGAAAATCTGGGCGGCGGAGAATCTCCCCGCTGGGCGAAGCCGAAGTATCTCGAAGCGGGAGGCGAGGTGTTTCGCATCATGGCCGGACCGAACGGATCGATTCAGGGTCCGTGCGAGTCGAAGTGGGGTTATACGACGATCTCGGTCGCCGACTGGAATCACGATGGGTTGCCGGACATCCTGTTCAACTCGATCTGGGGACGTATCGAGTGGCTCGAAAACATCGGCACGCGAACAAATCCTAAGCTGGCGAAGCCGCAGTCGATCGAGGTCGAATGGGACGGACCGACACCCAAGCCGGAATGGACCTGGTGGGAGCCGCAAGGTAAAGAACTCGTCACCCAGTGGCGGACGACACCGTTCGCCGTCGACTGGAACGACGACGGCCTGATCGATCTCGTGATGCTCGATACCGAGGGGTATCTCGCGCTGTTCGAACGAGTCAAACAGGGTGACCGCGTGGTGTTAATTCCGGGAAAACGAATTTTTGTCGATCTTGAGGGGAACCCGCTTCAACTCAATCCCAAGCGGGCCGGAGGGAGCGGTCGCCGAAAGTTCGAGATCGTCGATTGGGACGGAGACGGACTCAAAGATCTGATGATTAACGGCACCAACGCCGATCTGTGGCTGAATCGGGGTGAGCGAGACGGGCGCGTGATCTTCGAGGAACAAGGTCCGCTGGACGAGCGAAAACTGGCCGGACACACGAGCAGTCCCACCACCGTCGATTGGAACAACGACAAGATCCCCGACCTGCTCATCGGGGCCGAAGACGGATACTTCTATCATGTGAAAAATCCGCGTTCGACAACCAGATGAAGAACGCGGATTCGAGAAGTTTCGAATGGATTCGCTCCGGGGTTACTCCGAACCAGCGTCCTCGAGCGAAGCGGTTCCGGTCGGGATCGCGATTTCCGAGAGAGGTTTGGGAGCAACGAGCGGTTCTTCGCGTTCGTTCGCCGCTTCGATGATCTGTTTGGGAGGCTCGGTCCGTTCGAGGTACAGGACCAGTCCGCTGACCGCATGATACAGCGGTCCGCAGTCGACGGCGACCGCTTTGTTTTTGATCAGGTCGTCTGCGATCGCTGTGACGCCTTTGCGGATCCACTCTGCCTTCAGCTCTTCCTCGGGAACCGCCATCATCAGGAATTCGAGTTGATGCCCCGTCGGACCGAGACGTTCGGCGAAGGATTTCTTGTAATCCTGATAGGCGAAGTATCCGCACGAGAACGTTCCATCGGAATACTGCAGAGCGCGGGCAATGTTAATGTGCTGTTTAATGGTCTGATCGGCTTCGATCCAGATTCCTCGGAGCGGTTCGCCTTTTTCCAGATAGTATTTGCGGGCGTGAGCGAGCGCGAACAGCCCGTGCGTTCCTCCACAGGCGGAGTCGTTGAAGTTCGCACGCGATTGCATCTGAACCAGCCGTTCGATGCTCCAGGGCTCTCTTTGATTGTTGGTCCATTGGGCATCGGGAGGCAGATATTTACCGAGTGCCCAGAGTGTCCAGGTTTGCTCTTCGCGGGTGTTCACGACCATTTTGGCGTGTTCGACAATATCTCCGATCGTGACTTTTCCCTGCGCGGTTTCGAATGCGAAATCGGAAGGAAGATCGGACATCGTCAGAATCGCCAGAAACTGATTCGGATGCCCCTCGAAGTGATACGGTTGCGTGAAAGTCTGGAACCTACCCCCGTACTGCGTCTTTTCGACCCACGGACGGCCGGCGTAGGTCTGACCCTGCTGCATCCACTTCATCGCGGAGGTTTTTTCTCCATTCACCTTGATTTCATAGTCGTGACGAAACGCCAGGAGTCCGTGCAGGATTTGCCACGGTGTGTGCAGATTGCCGTCCAGATAGCGGCGCTTGGAAACCTCCACCGCCTGACGCGCTTTCTCTCGCACGGGGTCGGCCTCTTTTGGAGCCTGCCCTTCGGTCGCCCCGGCTTCCTCGGAAGTTTTCACCGGCCCCAGGTTGCTTTCATCCGCAGACAGAGTCGCGATCGAATTTCCTGAGAATGAGAAGATCAGAGCAGACAGCATCAAAGCGGTAAGTCGTTGGGGCATTACGGTCTTTACTCCGCGAGAGAGGGAAAAAGGGATGTAAAGATTACAATGATGGGAAGCGAGGATGCATCCGTAGTTTTCCATATGTTTCATCGGGAAAACGCACCGTCTGCAATGAGTAAACTCCCTTCGGATTTTGAAAATGATGAATGAATTCACACCTTTACGGAAGTTGCCGATCACAGCAGTCTACCCGATCGTAATTGCTGTAAGTGCGATCTGGCAGCAAGCCAATCGGACTTGTGACTATCGCGCGTTTGACTTTCAGGGATATAATCGAAGCATCTCTCCATCAGAGTCTCGTTATGTCCAACGTCAGCGTATTCTGTTTTTTAGCCAGCTATTTCGTAACCGGTCTGCTTGAGGCGTCCCGGTTGTGGGGGAAGTATACCATCAGCCGGCTGGTACTGAAACTGTTCGGACTGGCCGGATTCATTGCGCACACCTGGTATCTGATCAATCGGAGCCAGGAAACCACCCTCCCGCCGCTGCTCGGCTCGACGCACGACTGGCTGCTCGTACTCGCCTGGCTGACCGTGCTGTTATATCTGTTCCTGACGACGATTGACCGGGATCTGGCCATCGGTATGTTCCTGATGCCTGTCGTGCTGGCGCTGATCGGAGCGGCCTATTTCGTGGGACAGGTTCCGAATCAACTCGTTTCGAACAATGTCCTCGCGCAACAGGCGCGGCACGGCTGGGCCTTGCTGCACGCTTCGCTGCTCGTGTTGGGTATGGCGGGAGGAGTCATCGCGCTCGTGGTCGGGATGATGTATCTGGTCCAGCATCATCGGCTGAAACAGAAACAGACCATGACCGAAGGAGTCACCCTTCCCTCTCTGGGACGTCTTGCCCGGCTCAACTGGTGGTCGGTCATGATTTCCGTTCCGCTGCTCACTCTGGGGATGGCGGTCGGGGTCGGATTGGGAATCTGGAGCTTGCAAGGTCCCGCGCCGCTCAGTTTTACCGATCCTGTGATCGTGACTTACGGAGTCGCGTGGCTCGTGATGATCGGTTTCTTCGTCTGGTTGCTGACGACGAAACGCCCGCAGGATCGGCAGATCGCCTCGCTCACTATCTGGTCGTTCAGCTTTCTGCTCGTTTCGATCGTCGTGCTGTCGATCATCAGTTCCCGCTTGTCGATTTCCTCGCACGCCGCGACGCCGCAAACTTCCTCGGTGCAGTCGGAGGGGGTGTGACGAGACATGAACATTCAAGTCGTCTACTGCAACTATCACACGGCACCCGTCTCGCTACGCGAAAAACTCGCCTTCTCTTCGGAAGAGCATCTCCGCGACGCGTACCAGGAATTGAACCGGATGTTTCCGGACTCCGAGATGGTGGTCGTTTCGACCTGCAACCGCGT
>DATKCB010000078.1:0-4529 GCA_035513495.1 Planctomycetaceae bacterium
ATCTGCGATCGGGCGACATACGACGAGCCGCACCTGTCGACCGTTGGTGTCGAACATGTACTGGTCAACGGCATCCCGATTCTTTCTGACGGTCAACCGGTCACGATCGAAGGCGACGTGCTTCCGGGACGAGCCTTGAAATACCGTTCGGAGTGAGAACTCTTCGCATCTGCCGAACGAGAGGTTGAAATCCGAATCCTGCCGGGTTGTAATTCAGTTGCAAGCAGTTCCCTTCAATCAATAACAGGAAAGAATGATCGATGAAGCCTGAACTCGGAAAGTATTTTCTGACACTGATGAGTGCATTCTGCATGACCCTCGGTCTGGCCGGATGTAACCAGGAAGCCGAAGTCCCGACCGCCGGCGATGGCGCAAAGCAAGCGTCCGGGGAGAAACCTGCTGAAGACAAGAGTTCCAAATCAGATGAAAGTAACGCGACGAACGAGAGCGAAGACCTGAACGACGATCCCTCGGAAGGTGAAAGCGGTTCGATTCTCGAATAACTCGTTCATCAGTTCGTAAGTCCGAACGCGGCTGTGAGACAGGCGTGCGCCTGTTGTCCATTGTCGCGAGCGACGACCACACTCATCAGGATTTCGCTGGTGTTGAGCATCACGACGTTGATTCCGGCGTTGGCGAGGGCCTTGAACATCTTCTCGCCGACGCCGGTATGACTCCGCAAGCCGATTCCCCAGACCGAGAGCTTGTCGATTTCCTGTTCGAAGTTGAGTTCCGACTCGGGCCATTCCTCGAGCACGGCCCGCACCAGCAGCAGACACTGATCGAGATCGACCCGGGGAACGGTGAATGACAGGCTCGCGCGTCGGGCGTGACTGACGTTCTGGACGATCATATCGACCATGATCCCTCCCTCGGCGACGGCGGCAAACAACTGTGCCGCGACTCCCGGAGCGTCGGGCAAGTTCCGGACGGTGACGCGTGCTTGCGCTTCGTCCAGCAGGACTTCACTGACGACGATGTCTTCCATGTTGGCGAGTTTGGCGACGACTTCCTGGGCGACCTCGTCGTGCGAGTTGGTTTCGTTCGCGTCCTGGATATCCTGAGCGTGACCGATCGTGGGTGACTTCCGCTCTTCCCGATCGAGTCCGAACGCGCGATGAACGGTCTGAAGGGCGGTTTCGCTCTGATCGCGATCGACCAGCACCGAAATTTTGATTTCGCTGGTCGTCACCATTTCAATGTTGACGCCCGCCTGCGACAGCGCCTCAAACATTTCGGCGGCCACTCCCGTGTGCGTCTGCATTCCCGCGCCGACCACCGATACCTTCGAGACGTTGGTCCCGCTGCGAACGATTCCCTCGCCCAGTTCTTCGACGGCGTCCTGAGCGGCGGTTAGCGTTTCCGCCAGATCGTCCTGGGGAACCGTAAACGAAATCTCGGCCAGCCCTCCGGAGCCGACGTCCTGCACGACCAGGTCGATCGGGATCTTCCGTTTCGCCATCTGCGAAAAGATGACCGCGAGCACACCCGGACGGTCGGGAATGTCCCCGATCGTCACGCGGGCTTCACCTCGCACCAGTGCGACTCCGCGCACTGGAGGAGCATTTTTTTCCGCCTGCGCATCGATCAGAGTTCCTGCTCCATCGGAGTACGAAGGTCGCACGCGCAACGGAACGCGATATTTTTTGGCGAACTCGATCGAGCGGGAATGCATCACCCCCGCGCCGACGCTCGCCAGTTCCAACATCTCGTCATAGGAAATCCGCGTGAGTTTACGGGCCTCGGGAACGATCCGCGGATCAGTCGAGAACACCCCTTCGACGTCGGTGTAAATCTCGCAGACGTCGGCGTTCAGAGCCGCCGCGAGCGCGGCCGCCGTGGTGTCGCTTCCGCCGCGGCCGAGCGTCGTGATGTTCAGGTCGGCGTCGATTCCCTGAAAACCGCAAGCGATGATGATCGCTCCGTCGTTGAGATATTTGTGCATTCGATCGGTCGCGATGCTTTCGATCCGGGCTTTCGTGTGCGACGAATCGGTCAGCACACCGATCTGACCGCCGGTCATGCTGATCGCCTTCTCACCCAGACTGTGTACTGCCATCGCCATGAGTGCGACCGATTCCTGCTCTCCGGTGGAAAGGAGCATGTCCAATTCGCGCGGAGCAGGTTTCTCGGTAATTTCCGCGGCGAGGCTGACGAGTTCGTCGGTCTTTTTGCCGCGCGCGCTGACGACCATCACGACCTGATGACCGGCCCGCTTGGCGGCGACCGCCCGTTCGGCGGCGCGCCTGATTTTTGTTGCATCGGCGACACTGGTTCCGCCGAATTTCTGTACGATGAGTGACACTCTGAAGTCCTTGAATAACTGCGAATTGGCGGAGGAGTCAGGATTTCTGTCTCGCTACTCCGTCTGCTCAACAAGGAGTTTACAGACCGGCGTCAGACTCTCAAGTCCGCCGGGGACGGGGCTGATCCTGAAGAGACAAAAAGCGACGGTTGCCGAAGCAACCGTCGCTTGAAAAGGTCGTTCTCCGATGGTGACGCCGTTAAGCAGCCGCGCGGCGCGACATCGGGATGATCGCCGGTTGTTCCTGTTCTTCGCACGCGCTCAGAAACATTTCGAACACCTGCATGTCGAGGGCCGAAGCCGTATCGCTTTCCGGATGGAACTGGACGCCGAGGCAGAACCATTCTTCCGAGATCGATTCGTACGCTTCTACTACGCCGTCGGGACAGGTTGCCGAGACGCGAAACTGAGGGGCAACGGCGTCGACCGCCATGTGATGCTCGCTGTTGACACGGATTTCCCCCGGTCCGTAAATCCGATCCATCCGAGTGTCGGGAATGATCTCCAGCACGTGACGGAGATTCGATTCCTGCGGATCGAAGTGCGGCAGGGGTTTCGGATTCAGTTCGGGGAGATGCTGAATCAGCGTTCCGCCGGCGACGACATTCAGCGTCTGCATGCCGGAACCGATCGCGAGAATCGGTATCTTCATTTCCAACGCCAGTTTGCACAGTCGGCGGTCGAAATCCTCCCGACGCAGCGGCATCGGACGGGACGCCGCGTGTTTTTCCAAACCCATTCGAACGGGGTCGAGATCCAGCGAACAACCGACCAGAACCAGACCGTCCAGTTGATTGAGCACCTGCCTGAGGTCCTCGTCATCGTTGTAGGGGGGAATCAACAGAGGCAGTCCACCCGCCTTTGTGATCGAATCGTAGTACCCTGTGTTGAACCAGCTCAACGCGTGGACGTCTTTGCGGGATGCGCGAAAATCTCCATTGATTCCAATAACGGGCTTGCTCATGACAGATTCCTTTCCTTGAGTCAGACGCACATCCAATGTGCGGTCAATCGATTGCTGCGAGCGCAACAAATATGTCCGGATCGTACGGGGAGACCGGAACTTCAATTCCTGGATACAAACAGACCAGAAGGGTATGTTCTGAACGCGGAGAAAAGAAGTCTCCCGCCGGGTGAGAATGGCAATTGCTTCCTGCTGGCCCGTTCATTCAGATCATTCCTTTGATCCGTCTACTGGTGACATCCCGGTTCTCTCAAACGCTTCAAGAGATGTCCGAGTGAGTATCGATTTCACCAGATCGGGAGTAAACTTATCGAGCGCGGGGTCGTCTGTAAAGAAAATCCTCTATTTTGTGGATTATTGATGTTGACTCGCCTCCCAACCACAAGATCTTGTGGTTTGGCATTTGATTCGATTTCTGATTTCTGGTCCAAATTCATGCCGACCTGGCAATTTTTCAGCGATTCCGAAGCGGAAACTGATCGATTGGGGTGTGTGCTGGCCGATTCGCTGGTCCCCGGGATGACGATTTCTCTCGTCGGCAATCTCGGCGCAGGCAAAACCCGGCTCACGTCTGCCCTTGCCGCTGGCTTGGGGATCTCTCCCGAAACTGTTACCTCCCCTACATTTATGTTGATTCAGGAATACGAAGGAAGGATCCCTTTGTACCATTTTGACGCCTATCGACTCAAAAATCTCGATGAATTCTACGACCTCGGCCCCGAGGAGTACTTCTATTCAGACGGCGTCTGTCTCGTCGAATGGGGAGACCGCGTTCGCGAGGCGCTGCCGGAAGACTATCTCCGGACCGAAATCGAGATCGTCTCGCCGACGAGCCGCAGGTTTCAGTTCGAAGCTTTCGGACCTGATTCGCAACATGTACTCGAATCCTTGCGGGAAAAAATCAATACATCGACTCATTAACCAACTCATTCATTCAAAATCAATATGCCGATCACCATTACCAGACTCGTCGCCAAAGACATCCGCTTTCCGACGTCTGAGGAACTGCACGGCTCCGATGCGATGAATCCGGACCCCGACTATTCGGCGGCGTATGTGATTCTTGAAACCTCTCAGCCCGGTCTCGAAGGGCACGGCATGACCTTCACGATCGGCCGCGGAAACGAACTCTGCGTCGCGGCGTGTCATGCGCTGGCACCGCTCGTTGTCGGCAAGTCGCTCGAAGAGTTCGCCTCTGATCTGTCCGGCTTCTGGAGGATGATCACCGGCGACAGCCAACTCCGCTGGGTCGGACCGGAA
>DATKCB010000079.1:0-5122 GCA_035513495.1 Planctomycetaceae bacterium
AAACAACATCAGCACTTACCGCCCGGTTCCCGGCGTTTGTGGCCGGGAGCGAAGCGGCTTGAAGTCCGAACCGATCATCGTGAAGCGATTACCGAAACACGGGATGATTCGGATCGCCGCGCGAGAGCAGATACGCCAGCAAATCGAGAACCTCATCCTCGTTTAACGGCTTCAGCAAATCCTTCGGCATCAGCGAGACTTTCGAGGGCTGAACCTCGTCCACCTCGGCTTTCGGAATGTCGACCACCTTGCTCGAATTTTCGGGATCGATCAGCACAGACAGAGTTTTCTCCGACTCGCTGACGATCCGTCCGGTGTAAACCTTCCCCTCGCTCGTCACGACGGCCGAGGCTTTGTACTGGTCGGAAATCACCTTGGCCGGATCGACGATCGCTTCGCTGAGATCTTTCAGGTTGAATCGTCCGGCCAGTTGCGTGAGATCGGGACCGGTCGCTCCTCCGTCACCCGCGAAACGATGGCAGATCACGCACCGCGTCGCCGCGAACATCGTTTGACCGTTCTTGAAGTTTCGCTTGTTGAGTTTCGGTTCGAGCGCGATCAGATCGGCCAGGGTCCAGTCGCGGCCTGGGCCTTTCGGCTCGGGGAGTTTCTCCAGCACGTACGGTTTGCGGACGCCCGCCGCCTCGACGGCGAGCCGTTCTTGCTCGGTGGCGTTGTCGTAGGCCTCGTCGCTGATGTTAGTCAGGAACTTCTGAAAACTCGCACCGCCCGACCACTTGCGGGCTTTGTTGAACCAGTCGAAGTAGGTCATTCGGTCTTCGAGGCTCCAACCGGTCTTCGCGTTTCGCAGCACGAATGCATAATAGTACTGCTGCAGATCGGGCTGGTTGGCGAGCATATTGGCGATCGCTCCGCCATAGCCCGGATTGCGGGCGATCAGATTCTCAAGGTCTGAATCTTTCCGCTGCGGTGGCTCCAGGAGGAGAGGGATCGCTTTCTTCACGACAGTGGGCGATTCCAGGTAGACCAGCATCTGCAGCAACTCGCGATTCAGGTTTTCCGAGTTCGAGGGGAACTGCGAATCGAGTATGTCCAGAAATTCGTGCTTCTCCTGCTCGAGGGGCAATCCTTTGCGGATAAACACCAGGCTCAGTGCGCGAAGATAACTCAGCTTTTGCTCCTCCGTGAGCGAGTGAAACTCAATTTCCCTGAGTTCCTTAAGCAGTTCGCTCCGTGTGGCGTGCGAATGAGAATTTCGAGCCAATCCAATCGATGCATAAATCCCTTTCTCTGCATCACCCCTTTGATAGAGATAGACAGTCTCCGGATCAATGTCGTTCTCTCGCGAGGATAGGGAGATCATTGCCGCGTACCGAGTAAAACGGTCTTCGTCGTTCATTGACCTCATGAGTATCCGTGTCGAAATTTGCGACCGTTCACTCATATAGCGAGGATTCTGATAAGCTTCGATCTGCTTACGTCTCTCTCGGTTTTCTGCGAACTGCGTGTCCCGTGCGTCGACAGGATCGGTCGATTCTTCTCCCACGTAGGTCACGCGATACAATTCCGACTGTGTCCCTCGTCCACCCACCGTAAAGTACATCGCACCGTCTGCGCCGATGACGACGTCGGTCAAGGGGAGGGGAGAGCGGGAGAGGAACTCGGTTTTTTCTCCGACGTAGGTCGAGCCTTGCGGAGTCAGATGGATGGCATACATCGTTCCGAACGTCCAGTCGCACAGATACAACGCCTTCTGATATTTCGCGGGGAATTTCGCACCGTATCCGAACGCGACACCGACGGGAGAACCCGGACCGATATCGACGACGGGCGGCAATGAGTCGGGATAGTAGGTCGGCCATTTACCGGTACCGCTCCGCCAGCCGAATTCGCTGCCGTTGACCGCATGTACGACACGGGTCGGTCGGTACCAGGGGGAACCGAAGTCCCATTCCATGTCGGCATCGTAGGCGAACAGTTCGCCGTCGGCGTTGAAGTCCATGTCGTACGGATTGCGGTATCCGATACTCACGATCTCCCATGTCTTTCCGTCGGGATCGGTTTTGGCGATCCAGCCCCCGGGTGCGAGGATGCCGCGGGCGTGTCCGTTCGCGTCCCACTGACGGGGCAGGAGCAGGTCTTCTCCCCAGTTGGTGGGGATGCGGCTGGAGTAATCCGGATTGGTCAGATCTTCTCCCGCGTCAAATGGAGGGCGAGTGTGATTTCCCGCGATCGCGTAAATCGACTTCCCGTCGGGCGACAATCGCAGCGCGTGCGGACCGTGTTCTCCACCACCGCGGAACTCGCGGAGTTTTTCCACCGAGTCGTACTGGTCGTCTCCGTTGGTGTCTTTGAGTCGATAGAGTCCGCTTCCCGGCCCGCCGTTGACCGAACAGTAGAGCGCCCCGAACGCCTGCAGCATTCCTTGACAAGCGGTCATTTTCACGTCGAGTTGTTCGACGCTGGTTTCTCCCTTGCTGCCGATTGCGGGCGGCGTAATCCGGTAGAGGCCCTTATCTCCCTGATCGCTGGCAATGATGCGTCCCTTGTGATCGAGGGCGATCGCCACCCACGAACCGAGTTCTTCTTTCGGAACGGTAAACAGCTTTTCGACCTGAAAACCCGGTTGCAACTGAAACACGTTCGGCGGAACCCCGCTCGCTGAGACTTGCGAAAACACGTTCTTCCACGGGCCGCCTCCCAGTTCGGTGATCGTCCGAACCGGCACAGGCTGGGCTTGCGGAGTTCCCGCCTTCCACGATTTGTCGCTGAGAATGTATTCGGCTTTGCCGCTCTCATCGACCAGGACCAGTTTCAGAATAAACGCGGCAACTCCGCCTGCGTTGCGGACATCGGCCGTGAGCGAGTTCTCACCCTGCTTGAGGTGTTTGGTGACATCGACTTCGACCGGTTGTTCCCACGTATCGCTCGAGGCGACTTTGCTTCCGTTGAGCGAGACGCTCATGTGATTGTCGCCGGTCGCGATGAGACGCGCGCTGACGGCTTTCGTCTCGAACGACTTCGAGAGCTGATAGGCCTTGTTGTCGTCGGCTCCCCAAATCCAGGTCGGCTTAGGACCTTCCTGCAAGAGTTGCGACAGCTTGTTGGCCGCTTTCGGTTCGGCGGGAGCTTCTTCGGTTTGCGACGGAGAAATCTCAGGAGCCTGCGAATAGGTCTTTCCCGCCTCACACACAGAAGCCGACGAACAAACAGCCAGCAAAAAAACAACGATCAGACGCATCCTCGTGAACGGCATGGCAACTCCTGTTATGAATCGAGCGATGAATTCAACGAATCAACCATTGTGAATGGGATGGCTGGGGAACGCAAGAATGACGACGAAATGAGAAGTTTCGACGGGAAAATGTTCCCGTCGTACAATCAATCTGAAAATGTTCCCGTCGTACGGTGGGTCCTCCTCACCCCCGCCGATGCTTCAGCGTATCCAAAAGCACCGCCGCCAGGATCACTCCTCCCAGCACGACGTCCTGCGTAAAGCTCTCGATTTTGAGGAGGTTCATTCCGTTCTGGATGACGGCGATGATGAACGCTCCGATCAGAGTTCCGAAGATTTTTCCTTCGCCCCCCGCAAGCGAGGTCCCTCCCACGACGACGGCGGCGATCACGTACAGTTCGTACATGCCTCCGTAGGTGGGGGAGCCGCTTTTGAGTTGCGATGCCATCATCACTCCGCCGAGTCCGGCGAGCAGGCCCGACATCAGATACGCGAACAGAATCACGCGCTTGACGGGGACTCCCGACAGGCGGGCTGCTTCGGGGTTTCCTCCGACGGCGTACAGGTAACGTCCGAGGACGGTCCGAGACATCACGACATGCGCGATGACGTACAACACCAACATCAGCACGACCGAGTTGGGAAGCCCGAAGAGCGACGCTTGTACTCCCAGCCACGTGAATGAATCGGGGATCTTCGAGACCGATTCGCCTCCAGTCAGGAGCGACGCGGTTCCCCGCGCGACGAGCATCATCGCGAGCGTCACGATGAAGGGAGGAACCCGGAACGCCGTCACCATTCCTCCTGAAAATGTTCCCACGAGTGCGCAGCAGAGAATTCCGGCCAGAGAGCACCCGATCATCGCCAGGACCGACGCGTTCACGCCTCCCCCGACATTCTGGATCAGAAGAGTTGAAACGACCGCCGAGAGGGCGATCAGGCTTCCCACCGAGAGATCGATCCCCGCCGTGATGATCACCATCGTCATCCCGATCGCGATCACCGCGATCACGGAAATCTGACTGGCGACGTTGAGCAGGTTCGAACGGGAGAGAAACACCGACGAACGCGTTTTGCTCGGAGAGAGGCGAACCGGTTTCTCCAGGTCGTCGAACACTCCCCACAGGGCCACGTCTCTGGGACAGGCGATCGCGTCGATCGTCGTGCCTGCGGACTCGAATCTGTTCATCGAACGTTTCACGTCCGCGGCGGTTCCGTTGATCGATTCGAGAACCTCATAGTCTGCTTTGACAAGTTCCGTTTCGAGAGTCTGGACGAACTGACGATCGTCTGCGGATTTTCCCGCGACGATCAGAATTCTGGCTCCCGGTTCGAATTCGGAGCGCACCAGATCGAACGCCAGCGTGCCCCCGGAGCTTCCCGTGGGCGAGCGTTCGCGAATCGTCAAGATGCTGAACAGCGCACACAGCGCGACCAGCACGAGCAGCATTCCGTATTCGGAGGCGAGTTTTTTCATTTCGGTTAAATTTATTTCGTCTCCTGAAGTTCGCCAATGTGCTGCGAGGTCGCGGGGATGATGCGATGATTTCCCGTCAATCGCCAGGAGTCGAGGCTCGGCGGACAAAAACAATTGATCAAAATCAGACCTGCTACCTGGACTGGCGCGGCGAGACCGAGCGAGAGGTTCCCGTTCGATTGAACCCAGATCGTGGCGATCACCCACGCGATCATCAGCACGGGTGCGAGAAATACCACGTCATAACCGGGAATGATCCAGCGGAGTTTGACGATTCTGGCCGAAAACGAAAGGGGAGGGGCGTAACCCAAACAGTAAGTATAAATACGCGAGATCGACAGGATGCCCGCAACCGGGATTCCGAAACCCATCATATGACTGCCACCGAAAGCAATGGTCACATCGATCACAACAAACCACCACCAACCCGCGAGAAACGCCAGGGCGAG
>DATKCB010000080.1:0-4694 GCA_035513495.1 Planctomycetaceae bacterium
GTTTGACGGACGCGGTGTTCGATCCTTATTCGAAACAACCCTCGTATAAGACGTGTGCGGTACAGGTTGAGACAATCTAAGCCTCAGTGAGTCGCATGCTTACATCGAGCGGCAACATTGAGATGCAAGGGGACATGCTATTCCAGTGAGTCAGTCGGAGTTAGACGCGCACACAGGAGAAAAAATAATGAGAACATCACAGGACTTACCCAATAACCCCATTTTTGATTCATCCCTAAAAGACTCGACAGAGGTAACGAGATTCCGAGTAGCATCGAACTGATATAGATCTTTCCCCACGACCACGAACAATTTGAAAGTCGATAGCCAATCCCCAGTAGTAGTGGAATCGAACAAAGAATTGGAAATAATGTTCCGTCATCCAGTGGGCGAGCATGATGTAGATAATCCATGATAGCAATCAACGGAACATAAAGAACACCTGCGATCGCGAAGATCAGTACTCCGCTCACGAGCAGTTTTTCTTTGAATTCTCGATCTGGTTGGGAACTCATGAAGATGTCTCGGAAACCCAGTTCATTGGGCTTTCAGGCATTCTACGTATCTGCTGATCCCTTAAACATTTTGATTTCGATTATGAGGTACGAGAACCATTCGCGGCAATACATCCCCTTCAAGCAGATTATCGGATTTTCGGCTCTGCCTCTGCTTTGAATAAGCCTTTCGGATCTCGTACTATGGAGGACCCGGTAACTCCCTCCTCAACCGATTGGTGATCCATGAAACAAACACTGACCGCGCTCGTTCTGAGTGTTCTGTTCGTCCCCTCGATTTCCACGGCCGCTGAACTGGAACTTCAGCAGGGAGACCACATCTGCCTCGTCGGGAACGCTCTCGGCGAACGGATGCAGCATCACAACTGGTGGGAAACCTTGCTGCACCAAAAATTTCCGTCGAAAGAACTGACCGTCCGCAACCTCTGTTTCCCCGGCGACGAACCGAACGAACGGATCCGGTCGGAAAACTTCGGTTCTCCCGACGCGCACCTGACGCACAGCAAGGCGAGCGTCATACTGTATTTCTTCGGATTGAACGAGTCGTTTGCCGGAGAAGACGGTCTGCCAACATTCCAGTCAGAAATCGAGCAACTTATCGAACATACGAAGCAGCAGAACTACAGCGGGAAAGGCGCTCCCCGCATTGTCCTGATTTCTCCGATCGCTTTCGAAAACACAGGGGACAAGAATCTCCCCACGGGTGAAACTCAGAATAAGAATCTGGAACTCTACACGACCGCCTTGTCGCAAGCCGCTCAAAAAGCCGGCGTCGGTTTCGTCGATCTGTTTCATCCCACGCGGGATCTGTTCAGCAAGTCCGGCCAGCGTCTGACACTCAACGGCGCGCATCTCAACGACGACGGCTATCGCGAACTGGCGGGGATTCTGATGGCCGGACTGTTCGACGGAAAACACCCCTCGACGTTCGATTCCACGATCAAAGCGGTCGTCGATGATAAAAACTTTCACTGGTGGCACCGTTACCGCGCGGTCAATGGCTATTCGATCTACGGAGCTCGCGGAGCCGCAGGTTCCGACGGAACCTATAACAACACCGACGTCATGGAACGCGAACGGGCGATCCTCGATCAGATGACCGCCAACCGCGACCGCCGCATCTGGGAACTTGCCCAGGGGAAGCAGGTCGCCGAAGCGATCGACGACAGCAACACTCTCCCCTTCATCAACCCCAAAACGAACGTCGGCGTTCCGAACGACCCGAACGTCAAAGCGGGGAAGCTCGGATCGCTCGAATATCGCAACGCTGCCGAACAACAGAAACTGTTCAAGCTCGCTCCAGGATACGAAATCAACCTCGTCGCCTCGGAAGAAGAATTCCCGGAACTGGCCAATCCGGTCGCGCTCAACTTCGACAGCAAGGGACGTTTGTGGGTCTCAACGATGCCTTCCTATCCTCACTGGAAGCCGAAGACTCCGATGAACGACAAGGTTCTGATCTTCGAGGACCACAACAACGACGGAAAATCCGACGAATGCAAAGTCTTTGCCGACGGCTTGCACCAGCCGACCGGCTTTGAAATCGGTCGCGGAGGCGCCTACATCGCTCAGCAGCCGGACATCCTGTTCGTGAAAGACACCAACGGAGACGACGTCGCCGACGTGCGCGTGCGGCAACTGATCGGATTCGACTCGGCGGACTCGCACCACGGGCTGGCCGCGTTCACGTGGGGGCCGGAAGGAGCCTTGTACTTTCAGGAAGGGACCTTCAAATTTTCGCAGGTCGAAAGCCCGTACGGACTCACTCGCCTCCACGAGGGCGGCATCTGGCGATACGATCCCCAGACGGAAAAATTCGGCGTACACGTCTCGCTCGCCTTCTCCAATCCCTGGGGACATGTGTTCGATCGCTGGGGTCAGAACTTTATCGCCGACGCCTCACCCGGATTCAGCTACTGGGCCGCACCGATTTCGGGAAAGATCGATTATCCCGCGAAACATCCTGGAGGATCGCAGCACCGCCGGATCGCCAAGGAAACGGGAGGCGATCCGCAACTCGTGTTCCCGACCTTTTACCCGAAACGCACGCGGCCTTCGGCGGCGTGCGAACTCGTTTCGAGCCGCCACTTCCCTCCCGAGGCTCAAGGGAACTTTCTGCTGGCTAATTGCATCGGAGACCGTGCGATCCTGAATCATCGTGTCTGGGAAGAAGCGTCGGGGTTCAAGGGTGAAGAAGTGACTCCGCTCGTTTCGTGCGACGATGGAAACTTCCGTCCGATCGACATCCAGTTCGCACCGGACGGTTCGCTGTACATCGTCGACTGGCACAACGCCCTGATCGGACACCTCCAACACAACCTGCGCGAACCGCATCGGGACCACAGTCACGGACGCATCTGGCGCGTGACTTACAAGGATCGCCCGCTGCTCAAACCGGTAAAGATTGCGGGGGAACCGATTCCGGTACTGCTCGAACTGCTCAAAGAACCGGAAGACCGCACCCGCTACCGCGTCCGGCGCGAACTCGCCGAACGCCAAACGGAAGACGTGATCCCGGCTCTCAAAGCCTGGTTGAACAAACTCGACCCGAGCGACAAAAACTATGAGTTGTATCGCCTCGAAGCGCTCTGGATGTATCAGACGCACAACGTCGTCGAAGTGGACCTCTTAAAAGAACTGCTCAACGCCGAGGACTATCACGCCCGGGCGGCTGCGACACGCGCGTTGTCGTTCTGGCGGGATCAGGTCGATGCGCCGCTGGCTCTGCTCAAACCGCGGATCGCCGATCCGCATCCCCGCGTGCGGCTCGAAGCGGTTCGCGCCTTGAGCTATCTCGAACCGAGCGAACAGGTTGTCGAAGCGGCGCTCGAAGTTCTCAACTACGACATGGATGACTATCTGCAATACACACTCGACGAAGCGATGCGCGTGCTGGAGTAGTGCGCGATCGAGTGGGATTTCTGTCTTCCTTTGAAGAGCAGGTTGGAAAACCTGCTCCACGATGAGTCAATTGATGATGAAAATGTTCTGGGGAATTCCTGTTTGTCTCGTCTGTTCGCTGATGCTCGCGCAGACGCATCAGCACGATCACGAAGGTCACGAGCACGGCGAAAAAAAGCCGGTCGAGCCTCCGAAGATTTTTCTCGATAAGACTCTGCGGATCGTACAATACCAACTGTCGCGGCTCGATAACGAACGGCTGCTGCTGGTCGAACGGAAAACCGACGATCCGAAGTACGCGCCCGTGTATTCGGCGATTCTCACTCGAGCCGGGATGTCGCCCCAATACCGCGAAGAAGCCTTGCAGGGACTGGTGACTATCAATAAGTCGGATGCCTCCACAGAGCTCTTAAAAATCCTCGAATCCATCGATGCGGCTGATTCCCAGGAACTGCGGACCGGGCAGCAACTCGCCGGACTGTTGCTCGCTCAGCCGAAGGAAGAATTGTCACAACACACAGAAACACTGCTCGCCGCGACGAAATCGGACAGCAATCTGTATCGTGCGGTCGGATATGCGGGCCTGATTACCGCCGACCGCGCGGAGACGGCATTGAAGCAGTCTCAAGCCGGCCAGTCTGCGACGCTGGATTTCCTGCAGGCGATCCCCTTGTTGCCGAAACCACAGCTTCGTTCGAGTCTGCGGGAGTCGATTATCGAGCTGCTCGCGGAAGAGAACCCCGTTCCCGTCCGCAAAGAAGCAATTGTCGCACTGGCGACTGTCCCCAAAGATCAGGCAGAGACATTCCAACTGCTCGCTCCGTTTCTCGGAAACGCTGAACTGCGAATCGCAGCCGTCCGCACCATGCTGAAAATTCCGCCGAAAGATCGCGATCCCGAAACGTCCGCTGCGCTCGTCGCGGGATTAGTCGATTTCGCCGAACAGACTCCCCCCGCCGAACGAACCACCGACGAGTTCATCGACGCGATGCAGTTTTGCGATCAGCTTCTGGCGATGGTCCCTGTCGAGCAGGCTCGCGAGTATCGAGCGCGATTGCGGGAGATCACCGTTCGCGTCGTACGCATTCGAACCATCGAAGAGGAAATGCGTTACGACACTCCGTACTTCGCCGTCGAAGCCGGGCGTCCCGTCCAGGTCGTGCTTCAGAATGAAGATCTGATGCCGCATAACCTCGTCATCACCGTCAACGGAGCCTTACAGGAAGTCGCGGAACTCGGCGCGCTCGTCGGCCCGAGCCCCGCCGACGTGGGAAAGCC
>DATKCB010000081.1:0-7242 GCA_035513495.1 Planctomycetaceae bacterium
AAAGTCCACGTCACCACGGTCTCCCGCGCCGTCAGCGACAAGTGGCTGCAATCCTCCCGCGGTCTGTTCCCGCTGCGCGGTTTCTTCGGAGGCGGAACGCAAACTGCCGGCGGAGAAGAAGTTGCTCACGATGCGATCCGGTTGAAACTGAAGGAGATCGTCGAAGCGGAAGACAAATCCGACCCGCTGAGCGACGAAGCGCTGATGAACGAACTCCAGAAACAAGGCTACCCGCTAGCCCGCCGCACGGTGACGAAGTACCGCAAGATCATGAACATCCCGTCGTCACGGCACCGCCGGGGGTTTTGAGGTTGGTTGAACCGTAAGACGGACTTCCAAGTCCGTCCGTTTCTTCTCCGCTTTTGTTCTGGACGCATTTGGAAGTCCGCGTGGGGGCTAAAAACCATGAACATCGATAAATCGGTACCGTAACACCTCGCGCAACTTCGTCCAGACTCGTTTTTCCTTTACGGCTCGCAACTTCCGCCGATCCTCCCCCACTGTTGCGCAACAAAGCCTCTTTTAGTGAAGGGGAATGTCCAATGTCGAAATCCCAAGGTCAAAACGAAAGCCGAGAGTCGAAAGCGGAAAGCGGAACTGATCCCCGATCCCTGATCCCTCGCGGCTACTTCGCGCAACATCGAAATGTGAAACAAGGTGGTTTCCGGAATTATTCCAAATTCGTGCGAATGCGTCCGAAATCGATCAAAACTCTCGGGTTTTTTCGAAGTTTTGAACTTGTGAACTTGTGGTCTTTCAAAATCCACAAGTTCGAAACTTTCTGGAGTTACGTCAAAAAAATGAGACGAGTTGTGAAACAGGCAGGAGATCATAGATGCTCGTTTTTCTCGGCGAACACAGGGGCGACGCCACGGTCGCGCAACAGGATTGGCACCGTACGATGGACGTCCTCGTCCGTCGAACTCTGTCCCGGCATCATGGTCGCCGCGTTCGAACCCCTTCTCAAGTTTGCCCTGACCAAGGGGGGAGAAGCCCCGGTTGGATTTTCCTGAAAAACACAACATTCCTCTTGAATAAAGTGGACAGGCGATCTATTATCCGCATGTACATTTTTCAATCTGCGGCTCGAATGCCCACAATGTCCGTCGCCAATGACCTCTCTTGACGCAGTGCGGACACGGCGGAAACCGCAGTGCAACGGGAACTGACCGAATTCAGAATCAGGAGAGAGCAGAGATGGCGCAGACAACCACCACCAACGGACGCAACAGGATTGCAGACATGGCAAAGGCCGGCAAAAGCAAAGAGACTGACAAAAGCACGAACCATTCCGGGGGAGGTTCGATGTTGAACAACGCCCTGGGGCAGATCGAAAAAGCCTTCGGAAAAGGTTCGATCATGAAGCTCTCGGGCGAATCGTTCGCGCGAGTCCCCGGGATTTCGAGCGGATCCATCTCGCTCGATCTGGCCCTGGGGGGAAGCGGGTTTCCGCGCGGACGAATCATCGAGATGTACGGTCCCGAGTCGAGCGGGAAAACGACGCTCGCCCTGCACGCCATCGCCAGCGCTCAGAAAGAGGGAGGCATCGCCGCCTTCATCGACGCGGAACACGCGCTCGATCCGTCGTGGGCGAAACGGCTGGGAGTCGATCTGGAAGATCTGCTGGTCTCGCAACCGTCGTACGGAGAAGAAGCGCTGCAGATCGCCGAGATGCTGATCAAGTCGAACGCGGTCGACATCATCGTGATCGACTCGGTTGCCGCTCTCGTTCCCAAGACCGAACTCGACGGAGAGATCGGCGATACGCACGTCGGATTGCAGGCCCGTATGATGAGCCAGGCGATGCGCAAGCTGACCGGCGCGATCTCCAAGGCGAAAACGACCGTCATCTTCATCAACCAGATCCGCGAAAAAATCGGCGTGATGTTCGGCAGCCCCGAAACGACTCCCGGAGGCCGCGCGCTGAAATTTTATTCCTCCTGCCGCGTCGATGTCCGCCGTCTGAGCACGATCAAGGATGGCGACAACACGCTCGGGATCCGGATGAAAGTCAAGATCGTCAAAAACAAGGTCGCTCCGCCGTTCCGGGTGGCCGAGTTCGACATGCTCAGCGAATGCGGAATCTGCGGATCGCTGGACATCCTCGATCTGGCCGTGCTGGAAAAAATCGTCGATCGGAGCGGAAGCTGGTTCAGCTATGGAGAAACCCGGCTCGGTCAGGGACGCGAAAACGCGCGGAAGTTTCTCGAAGAACAACCCGAGATTCTGGAAGAACTGCGCCAGAAGATCCTCGAAATTCACGGCCACGGAGTCGCTCCCATCGCCGTCGAGGAACCCGCCGAATAAAGCCCTGCGGCGCAAGCCGTTGGGGGAACGTTGTGAGAGTTTTGAGACATCGAAGACTTGCGTGACTCCCGTTCGCTTCGAAATGTAGCGTGTCGGTGGTGGCGATAGGGGCGTTCGGAGATCTTCCCGCGCTCCCCTGATTGCTTGCGCAATTGGGCTTTCGTACCTGTCGTTTGCGAACCGGGTTCTGTATCATGTTGTCCGGACGTCATTACTCGATTCCGACGAGAGCATGAAAAATTTGTCTGCCCAAATCGGCATTCTGATCGCCGCGATGTTTCTCTGGGAGAACATGGCCGTCGAATCCGCTGCGCAGTCGGATCTTTCGGCGGCGCTCGCGCTCGAAGAGGCGTTCGTCGAGACGATCGACCGGAACGAAAAATCGGTCGTCAGCATCGCCCGGATTCGGCTCGATCCGAATCCTCAACCCCCGCAGCGATTCAATCCCTTTCCGTTCCCCGACCAGCGCGATCAGCTTCGGCAGAACCGCGAGGATCCCAGATCGCCCGAATTCATTCCAAACGAATTCGGGGCCGGCGTGATTCTGGCGCCGCAGAACGAACCTGAGAAACGCTACATCCTGACGAACTATCACGTCGTGAAAGGGGGGCCTGTCTTCGGGCGCGGCAACGAACAGACCGAGTCCCTGCTGTATGTCCGGTTTGTCAGCGGAGCGGGATATCACGCTTCGATTCTGGCGGCCGATCCCCGCAGCGATCTGGCAGTGCTGGCCATCGACTACGAGAAACTGCAACTCAAGCCCGAAGACCTGAAACCGCTTCGATTCGCGCAGCACGAGACGCTGCGCAAGGGGCAGATCGTGATCGGACTGGGAAATCCTTACGCGATCGCGCGGGACGGTTCTCCCTCGGCGTCGTGGGGGATCGTCAGCAATCTGGCACGCGCTCCCAAGCCTCCACCCGATCCCGAAACATTCACCGTTTCTCCGGAAGAAACATTGCATCACACGGGGACCCTGATACAGGTCGACATGCGGCTCAATCTGGGAACGAGCGGAGGGGCGCTGCTCAATCTGCACGGGGATTTCGTCGGATTGACGACTTCGCTCGCCGCGCTGGAGGGATACGAGACCTCGGCCGGTTTTGCGATTCCCGCCGACAAACGTTTTCAGCGGATCTTCGAAACGCTGGCGCGAGGAGAGGAGGTGGAGTACGGATTTCTGGGCGTCACTCCGCAGGACATCCCCAGTGCCGAACTGACGTTACGGAAGCTTCCGCTGGGACAATCTGGCGGAGCGGAACTGGCACAGGTGTTTCATAATTCGCCCGCCGGACAGGGAGGGATCAAACGGGGTGATATTGTCCTCTCGATCGACGGCCGCACGATTCTCAATCGCCGCGATCTGATGCGCGAAATCTCGCTGTTGGGACCCGAAACCCGGACGACTCTCAAAGTGTTCCGGCCCGAACAGGGTCGCGCGCTTTTTCTCAACGTCAAACTCGGAAAATGGCCGTCTCAGGACGAAGAAGAGATGATCGTCACGCAGCCCCGATATCCCGGCTGGCGCGGTCTGCAGGTCGATTATCCGACGGGACGTTCCCGCTTTCTGACCCGCTCGTTTTCCTATCCCGATGCGGTCCTCGTCCGCGAAATCAAAGCCGATTCTCCCTCGTCCGCGACCGAACTTCAAAGCGGAGAGTTCATCGCGACCGTCAACAATCGTCCCGTCCGGACACCCGCCGAGTTTCACAAAGCTGTGGAGAAACTTTCCGGTACGGTGGTTTTGAAATTGATCGACGGTCGCGAGATCGCGATCTCCGATGCGGAACCCGATGCTCCCTGATCTCACCTCAACTCCAACTTCTGTTTGCCATTTATGAAAACCGACGAACTGCGCGAAAAATATCTGAGCTTCTTCGAATCGCAAGGATGCGTGAAACGGCCCAGCGACGTGCTGGTTCCGAAAGACGATCCGACCGTCCTGTTCACGCCCGCCGGAATGAACCAGTTCAAAAACCAGTTTCTGGGGATCGGAGAACTCGAATTCACCAAGGCGACCACCTGTCAGAAATGTCTGCGGACGGGAGATATCTCGAACGTCGGGGTGACCGCCTATCACCACACGTTTTTCGAAATGCTGGGGAACTTTTCGTTCGGAAATTACTTCAAACTCGAAGCGATCCAGTGGGCCTGGGAATTTCTGACCGGGAAGAAGTGGCTCGGCATCAATCCTGAACAGTTGTCAGTGACGGTCTACAAAGACGACGACGAAGCTTACGACATCTGGAACAAAAAAGTCGGCCTTCCCGCGAATCGGATCAGCCGCGAAGAAGAAGACGAAAACTTCTGGCCCGCGTCGGCGCCTTCACTCGGTCCGGACGGAGTATGCGGACCGTGCAGCGAGATTTACTTTCACCCGAAGGGGAGCGACAAGGTCGAGATCTGGAACCTCGTCTTCACGCAGTTCAACCGGGTCGGCGATCCTCCCGACAATCTGAAGCCGCTCCCGAAGAAGAATATCGACACCGGGATGGGACTCGAACGGACCGCCTCGGTGTTGCAGGGGAAAGTCAGCAACTTCGAGATCGATACGCTCCGCAAGCTGTGCGGGGCCGCTGCCGAAACTGTCGGTATGAAGTACAAATTTTCCGATCCGGCCGGCCGCGCCGTTCGCCGCATCGCCGATCACATGCGTGCGGTGACGTTCTGCATTCACGAAGGGGTCGAACCGGGTAACGAAAAACAGAACTACATCGTCCGCCAACTGCTCCGGCGGGCGATGCTCGAAGGGTATCTGCTCGGACGCAACCAGCCGTTTCTGTATCAACTCGTGCAGCCGGTGATTGAAATCATGGCGCGGCCGTACCCCGAACTGAAAGAAACACGCACCGCTGTCGAAGACTCGATCCGCGAAGAGGAAAATCAGTTTCTGCACATCATCGAACGAGGCGTCGACAAGTTCGAGCGGATCGTCGAGAAGACGAAATCGTCGGGAGCGAAATCGATCTCGGGAGAAGCCGCGTTCGACCTGCACCAGACCGACGGATTTCTGATCGAACTCTGTGAAGCGATGGCCGCGCGAAGCGGCTTGATGGTCGATCGGGAAGGTTTCCAGAAGTGCGTCGAAAAGCACAAAAAAGACAGCGGAACCGGCGCGTTCGCCGATTCGGTGATGTCCGAAGGTCCGCTCGATGCGCTCAAAACGAAAACGGGAACGGTAAAGTTTCTCGGTTACGATACCACCGAGGCGGAATGTGAAATTGTCGGAATCATTGCGAACCACGCGTTACAAGATTCCGTCACCTCATCGAAACTCGGTGAGGATCCGATTGCGATCGTGCTTAAGGAAACTCCGTTCTACGGAGAAGCCGGAGGACAGGTCGGCGACAAGGGGACGCTCAAAGCGAAGAATTTCGAGTTCACCGTCGAAGATACACAGAAGGACGGCGAACTGATTCTGCACCTCGGGCGGCTGACTTCGGGAACAATTTCGGTCGGTGACACCGCCCAGGCGAATGTGACTTCCGACCGCCGCGCAGGAATTCGCCGGGCGCATTCCGCCACGCACGTGCTGCATCATGCGTTACACGTGACGCTCGGCAAGGACGCCGTCCAGCGGGGTTCGAAAGTCGAGCAGGATCAGCTTCGGTTCGACTTCTCGCACAAGTCGGCCGTCACGCCCGAAGAACTCGTTCAGATCGAAGAAGAAATCAATCGCTGCATTGCCCTCGGAGCCGACGTCACAACCGAAATGATGGCGCTCGACGATGCCCGCAAACTCGGCGCGATGGCGCTGTTCGGAGAGAAGTATCCCGACCGGGTCCGCGTCGTGCGGATGGGAGACTTCAGCACCGAACTGTGCGGAGGGACGCATCTTTTCAATACGGGGCAAGTCGGCTTCTGCAAAATTATTTCCGAGGAGCCGGTCGCCAAGGGAGTCCGCCGCATTACGGCCGTGACCGGTCCGAAAGCGGTCGGACTGGTCCGCGAACAGGAAGGGATCCTCAAACAGCTCTTGCAATCGGTGAAGGCGAATAAGATCGAGGATCTCCCGGCGAGAATCGCCACGCTGCAGGAGGAATTGAAATCTCTTCGAAAAGAACTGACGCAGGCGCAAAGCCAGTCCGCCGCGGAAGAGATCGACCAGCTCGTGGCGAATGCCGAATCGATCGGAGAGACGAAGATCATCGTCCACCAGATCCCGCCAATGGACAAAGACGCCGTCCGCGAGTTTCTCGACAAACTGCGCGGCAAATCGAAATCGGCGGCGATTCTGATCGTCCGCGAGGCCGACGGAAAGGTCGCGCTCAACGCAGCGGTCTCGAAGGATCTTCTGGACAAAGGCGTGACCGCCTCGGAGTGCGTTAAACTCGCCGCGAAAGTTGTCGGCGGCGGCGGCGGAGGTCGTCCCGACATGGCCGAAGCGGGGGGTCGATTCCCCGAAAAAATCGACGAAGCTCTGGCGGCCGGGATGGAGTATTATAAATCGAATCTGTCTGCATGAGCGCAGATCGCATTCGTGAGGTGAATCGATGGAACCCACACGGTCGCAACGATTCTACGCGAGCGGCTGGCCCGAGTTCATCTGGGTGATTGGCGGCGCTTCGATCGGAGTCGCTGCCGGTTTGAACTCAACAGAATTCAGACTCGGTTTACTGCTGGACTGGCCGACCAATCTCTGGTTCGGATTGGTGACGATCATCTCAGCGCTCGTGGGTTATTTTCTGGCGATCTTTCCTGGAATTGTCGTGATCGGTCCGCTTCTGCACGACCGAAGTCGGATCAACGGTGCTCCGTTTGTAGTGGGAGATTGCGTTCAAATCATCAGCGGAGAACATGCCGGACAAGTGGTCAGAATCTATTCGACGTGGCAGGGGGATCTGGTCCGCGTCGAGCTTGGAGAGGAAGCGAAGCACTCATACCAGGACATCTTCGGTCCACTGCAACTGCTGAGAGTGACGTCCGAGAGCTGAG
>DATKCB010000082.1:0-5994 GCA_035513495.1 Planctomycetaceae bacterium
GCATCCGGCGATCACCACGCACGGTCGACAGAACCACGCAGTCCGTACCGAGCAGTACCGTTACATACGCTACGCCGACGGAGGTGAAGAATTATACGATCACGATGCCGATCCGAATGAATGGACAAACCTGGCAGAGAAACCCGAGTTACAAGCGACCAAACAGCGGCTGGCCGCGTTTCTCAACCCTCTGAAAAACGTCCCCAACGCTGAGTTCGATCCTCAAAGAGCAGGCGGACGACGAAAATCGAGGTGATGGAACTTCGTGGAGGAGGTTTGTAACCTGCTTGTTCTGAAACCAGTCTCTCGCTGCACGCGCTTGTGGTTGAGTCGATGCGGTTTTGAGTGACTCAGGCCGGTGACAAACCTGCCCCACGTGTCGCTCAATGCTGGTGGTCGTGATCGTGTCCACCATGGTCGTGATCGTGGTGATGGTCGTGTTTATGATCGTGATCGTGGTCGTGTGAATGATCGTGGTCATGATCGTGTTCGTGCCCCGGCTCATCATCTTCGTCAGACTCTTCGAGTTCGCTACCAAACAGAAACGACGCTTCGGCGGCGCGATAGATGTCGAGCAGAGGAACACCCGCCCGCTCGGCCAGTTCGGCACACGAATCGAATTCGGGTGTGAACCGGGCCGGTTCGGCGTCGCGCCAGGCGAGTTTACCAGTCACTTCTCCCCACGGAGTCGAGACGAGCAACGGCTCTCGCTGGCGGATGCTCCGTTCGATCGTTCGCCGACGCACCCCGAGCGTTCCGGTTTCCTGAAAGATCAGACTCTCGAGTGTGTCGGCGTCGGCAGGTTTCGCGATGACCGACAGCATCGTTCCGGGACGATTTTTCTTCATCTGGATCGAGGTCGTGTAAACGTCGAGCGCGCCTGCGTTCATCAGCATATTGCGGGCGTGTCCCAGAATTTCCGCCGATATATCGTCGAGGTTGGTTTCGAGCAGCACGATCTCATCAGTGTGCCGCGTGGGGGCCAGCTCGCCGACGATCAGCCGCAGAATGTTCGCCCGCCCCGGCAGATCGCGGGTTCCCGCTCCGTACCCGATCCGTTCAATCGTCATCGCGGGCAAGCCGGGTCGAAATTCATCGACCAGAGTCGCCACGATCCCCGCTCCGGTGGGAGTCGTCAACTCGGCTTCGATGTCGACGTCCGCGAGCGGAATTCCCGCCAGCAGTTCCGCCGTCGCCGGAGCGGGCACCGTACAGACTCCGTGAGCAATCTTGATCTTGCCTCGTCCTGTCGGAACGGCACTACAGAAGATATGGTCGACTCCCAAGAGTGAAAACCCGACCGCTGCGCCGACGATGTCGGCAATCGAATCGACCGCGCCGACTTCGTGGAAGTGGACTTCTTCGAGGCTCATTCCATGCACGTGAGCTTCGGCTCGTCCGATCGCTTCAAAGATCGACAGGGCGTTCTGCTTCTGGAGCGGCGTCAACGCCTCGGCCTGTCGAATCATCTGCTGGATGTCTGACAAGTGACGATGCACGTGCTGCGGAGGATGATCGATCGAAATTTTCGTCGCGCGAAAACCCGCTTTGTGGGTTTCTTCGACTCGCAGTTGGACGTCTTCCAATCCGAGCGAATCGATCGCGGCTTGAATCTGCTGAGGATCGACTCCGGCGTCGATCAGCGCAGCAAGAGTCATGTCTCCGCTGATGCCGGTGGCGCAATCGAGATAAGCGACGAGCATGGTGTGCGGCTCACGATCCAAGGTGATGTCTCTCGCACAGATTCTTCAGGTGTGGGAAAAGTGCGAAAGGTGGGAAAAGTACAAACAGACGAAGCGTGAAGATGAGCCGAACGGTTCTCGACTCACACGCAATTTCATCGAGAAAGACTCCCAATCAGTCTTTTTTCTTAAGAGCACCCTGCTTGCGAGCGCGTTCCAACGGAGACAGATTCGCATCATCGTCTTCTGCTGCTGCCGGTTTCGCGGGAGCCGGCTCCGGTGCGGCAGTTTGTGCTTCGGCGACTTTTTTTGCCGGGATCTCTGTTTCAGCAGCGGCTTTGGCCCCGCCCGCACCTTGCATGCGAGCCATCTCGAGGGGCGAGAGGGCTTTTCCGCCCGGTGCCGCTTTGGGTTCTGCTTTCGGAGCGGCGGGAGCGGCTTCCGATTTTGCACCACCACCGCCACCCTGCATCCGGGCCATCTCAAGCGGAGACAGAGCTTTACCGCTGGGTGCTTCCTGTTTGGGAGCGGCTTTAGGCGCGGCGTCTGCTTTCGCTCCTCCCGCGGCACCTTGCTGACGTGCCATTTCGAGAGGTGACAACGCTCCCTTTTTCTCCGTGGCCGGTTTCGCTCCACCCGCGGCCTGTTGTCGAGCCAGTTCGAGCGGACTCAGTCCGGCAGTTTTCGCGGCCGGTTTTCCCTCTGCTTTCGCCGGAGCTTCTTTTTTCTCGGCTTTGGGTTCCGCTTTTGGCTTCGGTTTTGGTTCATCCACCACCGACAGAAACGACGGATCGATATCGTACCAGGAAATATCGACGGGATTGTCGAACTCGACCAAGGCCCGGCAATTCATGTTGACGGTCTTGACTCGTCCCGTCAGCCCTTCGAACCGTCGAAGTTCCGGGACTCCCGACTGGACGACCACCCACTTGTCGGTAAATTCTCGTTTGAGCCGTTCTGCCAGTTCGATCGACATCGTCTCGTTGAACCTTCGCTTCGGAGGTTGAGTAATTCCAAGGTGGGTATTCTCGGAAAAAGAACGGTCAAATTCAAGCCTCCTGCGCCGGCACGCGGGCTGTTGCTGGCGGTTTTCATCTGCCGGTTTGCTGATTACGGCCACAACGCTCGATCCGAAACAAGATTCAGTTTTGATGAAGTCGCGAACTCACCGCTTGCTCTTCCAAGCAGGGAAGCTAGAATGGAGTCAGGAATTCCATGAATTCCGGAACCTTCTTCGGTCTTTCATGGGCGATATGCGTTGACCCTACAAGTACATTAAAAGGGGTCCGAGGCAATTCCCGGCCGCGTGTATATCCGGTTTCGACCGGCTCACACAACCCGGGACCGAGGATCCCACCTGAAACTTCGGGTTTCAAACCATTCGCCCAGGATCGCTGAAGGTTTTTTGCTGCGCGGACGCGACTGCCGGCCCGACTCTTTCCGTGCGGCGTTCAATTTGCGTTCCTCGCCAGAGTTGCGTAGCATCGGGATGCGCGAGAGCAAGAAAACGTTCCCTTCAAATCCAACTTCTGAACCCGAACCGGGATTGTCACGATGACTGCACGACAACTCAAACAACTCGAAAAAATGCAAACTGCGAAAGGTTTTATCGCAGCCCTCGATCAGAGCGGCGGAAGCACTCCCAAGGCACTCAGAATCTACGGCATCGAGGAGAGCGCTTATTCAAACGAGGACGAAATGTTCGATCTCGTCCATCAGATGCGAACGCGAATCATCACCAGTCCGAGCTTTAACGGCGACCGCATCCTGGGTGCGATCCTGTTCGAAAACACGATGGACCGTAAAATCGGCGACAAATTCACAGCGCAGTACCTTTGGGAAGTCAAACACGTCGTCCCGTTCCTCAAGGTCGACAAGGGTCTCGAAGCCGAATCAGACGGCGTTCAACTCATGAAGCCGATCACGAACCTCGTCTCCCTCTTGAAGCGTGCGAACGAGCGGGGAGTATTCGGCACGAAGATGCGTTCGGTGATCAAGTCCCCCAATCCTGCGGGGATCAAAGCGATCGTCGATCAGCAGTTCGAACTTGCCCACCAGATCATTGCGGCCGGACTGGTCCCGATTGTCGAGCCGGAAGTCGATATTCACAGCCCGTCGAAAGCCGAGTGCGAACAACTTCTGAAACCCGCGCTGCTCGAACATCTGAACCGGTTGGCTCCCGGCCAATTGGTGTTGCTGAAACTGACGCTCCCCGACGAGGACAACTTCTACACCGAGTGCATCGAGCATCCGCACGTGCTGAAGGTCGTCGCTCTCTCCGGGGGGTACTCGCGCGACGAAGCGAACGAGATTCTTGTCCGCAACCACAATATGGTCGCCAGTTTCTCTCGTGCATTGACCGAAGGACTTTCTGCTCAGCAATCAGACGAAGAATTCAGCGCGATGCTCGACGAATCGATTGGCAGCATTTTTGCAGCGTCAGGAACGTGATCGACCTGAATCCGCAGTTCGAAAACTTCACTCCGCGTCCGATTTGTCGTCAAAGTGCTTGAACCGATAACCTTCGGGGCGGATGGTGAGGACGGGACAGGTTGCTTTGCGAACCACTTTTTCGGCCACGCTTCCCATCAGCAGATGGTGGGTGAATCCGCGTCCGTGCGTCCCCATCACGATCAGATCGATGTTGTGTTGGGATGAGTCTCGGAGAATCGACAGGAACGCGCTCCCGTGGACAAACCGCCGCTCGATCTGCAATCCCGCGGCATCTTCGTCGGCAATCCAACTGTCCAGCCCCGCCTTGGCATAAGCTTCCAGTTCGCTCGTATCGGGTGAATATCCCCCGAATGCGGGAAATGAAAACATCGGGTCTTCGATCACATAGAGCAGATGCACCTTCGAGCCGAACTTTTTGGCCAGTTCGAGCGCGTAACGTGTTGCCGTCTGGCTCGGCTCGCTGAAATCTGTCGGTACGAGAATCTGTTTGAATTGAATCATGAACACCGTGTCTTTCGCGAACGGGAAGGAATCCGGCTCGTTATTGATCTGCCTACGGCAGTTCCATCACTTCCACTTTACGAATGCAGACCTTGCTGCCCGGGTCGTGTTGCTGGAATGCGAAATGACCTTGCTTGAAGGTCTGGGCGAAGTCGAGGTACTCGTAAAGTTCGTTGCCGTCGATGGTGATTTTGATCCGGGTGACAGGCTTGCCCCGCCAGACGTCATCGCGAACTTCGAGTTCGTAGGTGAACCAGGTGTCGGGTTTCACATGCTGCTGATAGACGTGACACATTCCATACAGCGAACCAGTTCGAATCGGATCGGTGTGCGTGCTGTCGATCTGGGCTTCGTATCCGTCAGAGAAACCCGGTTTGCGGGTCGTGCGGAAATACATCCCCGAGTTCCCTTTGTCGTTGATCTTCACTTCGGCGCGATACCGAAAGTTCTTGTACGGACCAGTCGTATTCACCAGCATCGAGGCCGGCCCCGAACCGCAGATCGCTCCTTCCTTCACTTCCCACACGCTCTGTTCATTCCCGACTTTCTCCCAGCCGTCCATGCTCTTGCCGTCGAACAGCGAAACCCATTTCGCGTCCTGGGCCAATGCATCCCCTCCTGACAACAACAGGCAGATTACTGAAGTAGTCACACAGAACCAGTGATGAAAGCGTTTCATGGGGTCGTTCCTTGGTTTGATGGATCGAGTGAATTCTGATTCGTCACGGGAATTCCGCGAGAATCATTGTAACCGAAGAACCTCGTGTTTTGAAACACTGCTCGACGAGGTTGAAAGTTGCCGCTCGCGAGAGGGAGCGAAATAGCACGAGACCACGAATGGCGCGAATCACACGAAACTCAGGTCAAAGATCCGCAAGAAGAAAATGGGCGATGAGGGATTCGAACCCCCGACCTCTTCGGTGTAAGCGAAGCACTCTAGCCGCTGAGTTAATCGCCCTGAGAAATTCCGATTCTAACCGAATTGTCGGACATCGCAAACGATCCCGAGGTTCGAGGTGCGTTCGCGGGTGATTGACGGTCTTTGATTGTGAATCCCGGACGAGGGGCTTAGAATCAGACGTAGTGTGCAATCGAATGCGAATTCCTTTTTTTCGAGCAGATTGACCTCCGCGATGTCGTTTTTGTATTCGGGATCTCTTCCGCCGGTCGTGCTGGTTCTCGAAACCGCTCCCCGCTGGGCTCCCGAGTTGCAGCGGCAATTCGTGTCGGAACCAATTTCGATCCGCCAGCGGACTCGCCCGGACGAAGTCAGGTCGTTATGTGCTTCAGGGACGATCGGCCTGCTGGTGGTGAATCTGGATTCGCGCGAAGAGATGATGTTGCACGTATTGAAAGA
>DATKCB010000083.1:0-9434 GCA_035513495.1 Planctomycetaceae bacterium
TTCGAGCCGGCACGATCGCACCGCAAAATTGAAACGGCCCCACCGGAAACTCGGGCCATCCCACCCACTGCCGAGCGGTTCCGATCATCTGGCAATTCCGATCGTCCGCAATGTAGAGCGCCGAAATCGGAACGCCCGGAACAAACTGCTGCCAGTACACATCGGTTGTCAGGGAAGCAGTCGAGTCGAAATCGATTCCCAGTCCTGCTGCGGAGGCGAGCGGTTTTCTGAGCCAGTGCTGAGTTTCACTTCGAACGGGTGGAGTGCGTCTGGTGGGAACGGAAGGAAATCCCGCCCGGGACAACACATCCTGAACCCAGAGTGGATCGCGAACCAGACGCAAGGTCTCCTGTCCGTTTCCCCACAAGGGGCGCACAGATTGCAATTCGTTGAGAATTTCAGGGGAGTTCTCCAGTGCCCCCGTATAGAGAAACGGAGCATCGGGTAACTCAGACGCGAGGTTGGGCAGATCGTCCGGATAACGCTCGCATCGTCGCGTTTCGGCGATTTCCTGCAGATCGACGTCGGCGAACAGATCGATCGCCAGCGGAGCGAATCCCGCTCGACGAGCAGACTGGGCGGTCGCCCGCACACTCGCTCCAACGATCAATAAGGGAGACGACACTTCGGAAATTCCTGCTGATGTTTGACCTGCGCTGTGCAATCGCGGATAAATCGAAAATTGAAAATCAAAGCGGAAAGCCGAAAACGCAAAGCGGGGAAATGTTCAAGGTTCAATTGTTTTACTGTCGGAACTCACCGTCGTTGCTCGGAGCGTAAGGGGGGTATGCGGTTATGTGTCTTGTAGTGATAGAAGCGGGCGTCTTCAATGCGCTGCAGCTGGCGGGTGACGGAGTTGGCGACGGCCTTCGGGTGCAGCAGGTTCCATTCGTGCTGCAGCGTGCGGGCGATCATCTGCCGCACTTGCGGAACGGTCAGAGGGGGCGTTGTTTTTCGTCCTTCGAGAGTTTCGTGAACCAGGAACCAAGTGGCGATGAGCGAGAGCGCGAGATGGTGATGCCAGCCTTGCCAGGTTCGGACTTGATAGTCCGCCAATCCGGCATCGCTTTTCGCGCGGCGGATCGCTTCCTCCACACGCCGCGCGGCGGAGATCACGCGCGCGAACTCGGCGGCGGGAGTCGTGGCCGGGCCGTTGGACAGATAGAAATCGTTGTGTCGCGTGCCGTTCGCATCACGATACCGCGTGAAGATCAGAACCTCGGCGTATTTCATCCTGCGGCGGTTGATCTTGGTCTGCACGTGCGGCACGATCGCCAGTTCGATCTGCAGCGGTCCTTTTTCGCCGTCGCGGACTTCGACGCGCTGCCAGGCCGCCGCGGGAAGTTGATCGCGGATCTGCGTCACGCTCTGGAAGAGGCGCGCAGCCGGGCCGCCCGGACCGCAACGCGGAACCTCTTCGTTGTCCAGCACGCGAGCCGTGATGTTGCCGGGGATGGCCAGCACGTAGTGTTCTCCCAGTTCGTGCAAATCCCGGCGAAAATGCGTGACTTTTCCGAATTCGTCGTCCGCCGCGATCCAGGCGTGCGGCAGCACGGCCCGCCGCTGGCCAATCATCTCCAGCGCCTGCTGATGCCGCGTCTGAAACCGAACGTCCGGGGGCACGCCGGCTTCGCGGAGCCGCTTGCGATCCTTGGTCCACTCCTCCGGCAGATACAGTCGGAAGTCACACAACACGTGCTCGCGCCGCGAGACGTACGCCAGAAACACGCCGACCTGGCAATTGGTCACTGTCCCCGTCCGCCCGCACCACTGCCGCGCCACGCCGACCGATTTCCGGCCCTGCTTGGGAAATCCCGACGGATCGATCACCAGCACTCCGTCGGCTTCCCCCAGTTCCCGGCCGACCTGACCGCACAACACGTCGATCAACGGAGCGTGGTCCCAGGTCGAGCCGCCGATGAAGTGCTGCATGTGATGACGCTCCTGGTCGTGTTCGTAGGCAATCGCCTCGGAGTTCTTCCGATTCACGTTCGACAACAACCCCTCGCAAAAGTCCCCCGCGTGCCGCCGCTGCTCCGGGCTCGACAGACACTCACGGTATGGCCCCAGAAACCCCGACAACGCCGCAGGCAACCTGTGGACCATGTCCGGCGAGACGTGGCACTGCTCCAAAACTTCCCGTCTGCGCTCTTGAAAACGGCGTTCCATCGCCATTCCTCCACAACAGGTTCTGGTTGCGGAAGCGCGTTATGCCAAATAACTTAAAAACAGCCAATAGCATTCCGACAGTAAAAACCTTAAACCTTCCACCTTAAACCCCTTCGCTTTGACATTGGGATTTTGTCATTCGTCATTCCTCTACAATAGGCGGGTTCGTTGCGCAACGGCGGGGGTGGATCGGCGGAAGTGGCGAGCCGCACAGGAGAAACGTGCCTGGACGGCGTTGCGCGGGGCGATCCGATACGGACGCCGGTCTGTTGCGTCACTCTCTGTGCTACCACCACCACCGAATTAAAGTCATGAGCCACTTCAGGCAATCGAGCCGTACGTACGACAAATCGCGCTGACATTTTCTCAATCGCGATCGATCAGCCCAGATCTTGCTCAATCGTCTTCTTTTCCTGGATTCCTGGAAATTAAGGAACGCGGTGTGTGGCTGGGGACGGGCCGCGACGAATCGCGTTGAGGACATCAGAGACGTCAATCGCGGTCCGCCCCCAGACGGATCGACGAAGTGCCCCGCGCTCTCTGGGGGCGATCCGCCGATGTAGACGATTGAGCAAACCACACGAACTCCGGCGGATCGTCCTCAGGCATCTATAATTTTTTTGCCACAGGCACCCGGCGCTCACTATTTCACATTCCCACCTTAGATTCATCTTCCCATCCCATTTCCGGAGGATTCAGGTCCGACGCCGAGATGCTTCTCTGCAACCGCACGGTCAAGTTATTCTCGGTGCGGGCAGCCGGACCAATTCGAGCTCGTTGCATCGTGACATTCTCTCCGGGTATCATTCTCCTGACGCCAGAGGTCGTGTAGCGACTGGCCCTCAGACACAGAGAGCGGCAAAGCGTATGACTCTTCAGCATCGATGCATCTGTGGTCATTCCTGGGAGCAATTGAATTCTTCCTCGCTCCCTGAAGACACGCGGGGCGTCGTGTGCCCCGTCTGCGGTAGTCCTATCTGTGTTGATGGAGAAGAGGACTATCCCACTCTCCTGGGGTCGATGGAATCGGGAGAAAACAGTACTGACGTTTCCCCACCCGCTTCCGAATCCGGAAGTCTGCGTCTCGATGAGACCTTCAAGGTCGATCTGACTTCTGGGATCGCGAAGTTTCCCACGATTCCCGGTTACGAAGTTGAAGAGCTGATCGGGCGGGGCGGAATGGGCGCGGTTTATCGCGCACGCAATCTCAAGTTGAATCGCGCTGTCGCCGTCAAAATGATTCTGGCCAGAGGTGGCGCTTCAACCGAAGAACTGATCCGGTTTCAGATTGAAGCGGAATCGCTGGCGACGTTACAACATGCCAACATCGTGCAGATTCACGAGGTCGGGGAAACCGACGAAGGGCCGTTTCTCGCTTTGGAGTATGTGGAGGGAGAGTCGCTCGAACAAGCGCTTCGCAAACGGGTGATGCCGCTGGAGGAAGCGGTTTCTCTCGTCGAGGATCTCGCCAAGGCAATCCACGCCGCGCACCAACGAGGAATCGTCCATCGCGATTTGAAACCGGGAAATATTCTGCTCTCGCAGGATGGCACTCCCAAGATCACAGATTTTGGACTGGCCAAGCGATTGACCGAGGATTCCAACGTCACTCAGCCCGGGTTAGTCGTGGGGACACCAAGCTATATGGCTCCGGAACAATCGCGCGGAGAGTCTCGCGCGGTTGGCCCGTCGTCCGACATTTACGCCCTGGGTGCGATTCTGTGGAAGTTGATGACGGGGGAACCACCCTTTACCGGCAATTCGATTATCGAAGTCCTCGATCAGGTGCGAACGGCTCAACCGGTTCTCTCGAAAGAGCTGAAACGAAAAGTTCCGCGTGATCTGGAGACGATCTGTCTCAAGTGTCTCGAAAAAGATCCGCAGCGTCGCTATCTCTCGGCGGAATCTCTCCGGGAAGATTTGCGGCGTTTCCGTGCCCGGGAACCGATTCTGGCACGTCCTTCAAGTCTGGCGGAACGCATCGGGAAGTGGATTCGCCGCAAGCCGGCGATTGCCACGCTGTGCCTGTTGCTCGCGATCGTTCTGATCGGGTCGGCGGTGGGCGGAATTCTTTACAACATCAAGTTGAGAATCGCTCTTGATCGCGCCGAGCAAAACTTTCAACTGGCTTCGCAGGCGGTCGAAGAGATGCTGGAAGAATTCACGAGCGAAGAATCTGCGCTCGTGCCACACATGGAACAGAAACGGCGCGTGGTTCTGACGAAAGCTCTCCAGTTCGCCATTTCACTTTCGGAGGACAAGCCCGAGGACGCCGTCGCAAAGCGGCGCGTCGGTTACGCTTTGCGACGTGTCGGCGACATACAACGGATGCTTGGAAACCCGGAGGCGTCACGTGATGCGTATCGACAATCGATTGACCTCTTGGAAGAGCTTCATCGAGAGGAACCTTCCGATCATGAAATCCAGATCCAGCTGGCCAATGCGAAGAATTTCCTGGGTGAGCTGCTGCGTAGTACCGGACGAGCGGATGAAGCTCGACAGAATTACGAGCAGGCTCTGCAAACTCAGAAGGAGGTTGCGAAGACATTTCCCGATCTCGCCGGTGTGCAGACGGATCTCGCACGAACGAACTACAATCTGGGAATTCTGCTGAAAGATCTGAACCAGCTCGATCAGGCAAGCGAGCATCTCGAAGAGTCGATTCAAAGTTTGAGTCGCCTCGTAACAGCGTTTCCCGACGAACGAAAGTACGCTCACCATCTCGCCCGCGCTCAACTCAATCTCGGTCCCGTCCGACGCTTGCAGAACCGCCCCCAAGACGCCTTTCGCGCTTACGAACTCGCCCTCGTTGAATTTCGCAAACTTCTGCAACAAGACCCCTACTCTCCCGGCTATCAGTACGAGTCTGCGGTCGCCTACAGCAATCTGGGAAATCTGTTTGCATCGCAGGGTGAACGTTCACAGGCTGTCGATAATTATCGTCAAGCGCATGCCGTCTTTGCTGAACTGACTAAGCTCTTTCCGACACTCCCCGTGTACCGCGTCGAATCGGCCAATACTCTGAACAGTCAGGGTGCGGTGCTTGCGGCGTCGGGTGATTTTCCGGGAGCGATCCAGACGTGGCAAAGTTCGGTGGAATCGCTGCGGAGTCTGATCGAGATCAATCCCGATGTTCCTGCGTATCACGGAGATTTGGGCATGACCTTGGGCAACCTCGGACGAGTCTATTTGAAAACCGATGATCTGACCGCAGCTCAGAAATCGCTTGAGCGGGGAATCGACTCACTCGTTCTAAGCTTGAACAGCAGCCCGGAGCATCCCGTTTACCGTTCCGCTCTCCGCAAAGAATGCCGGGATCTGTCATTCGTTTTCGTTCACCGGCTGTCGTTCGATGAACTGCTGACGTTGTCAAACAAGCTGCGTGAAACCGTGAGTGATTCGGGATTGGGTTTATTGATGTCACTTCATATTCTGGCCCGATCGCTCGAAGAACTGAAGAAGCTCGAAGAGATTCCAGAGGAAGTTCGAGCGTTCCAGAGAACACAGATTCTGGAGCGAGCAAGGTTTCACGCCTCCGAGCTGATCTCCCACACGGTCCCCGAACTTCAGGACTTGAGGGAAAATCGGGATTTTGCTGTACTCCGAGAAGATCCGACGATCTCGGACCTCCTGAATTCCCTGACCCCCCCGCGTTGATTTCGCGAAAGCTCAAAACCCCGAACTGACTCACAGGATGCTGGTTCAGAACCGATAATAAAAAGATGGTTGGTTCCTGTGGAGCAGACAGATGGCGGTTCTTTCTGGGCGAAATCACGCCAGCACATTCTTCCTGACGATGCTGTTGATGACGGGAGTTTCTGCGCGCCTCGATGCTCAGTCGGTCGATGAAGACGAATTCACAATTCGCGACAGCAGTGTCGGGTATATCGACTCCGCGGTTGTCGGCGACCAAATCCGGATGCGGTTCGACGCCGGCTACGGTCTCAATCGGCCCAATCGCGCTGAATTCTTTTACGCGAAAGCCGCTCCCGGAATCGGACTGCCGATGCCCGAGTCGAATATCGACTACCAGGATTTATCGATCTATCTCGAAAAGCAACTGGCTTCAGAAACGTCCCTCTTCGTCGAACTGGGCCCGCGATTCCTGAATCCGGCGCTGAACGATAACACCGCCGGCCTGGCTGACATGAACTGCGGTTTGAAACACGAATTACGGACCTCAGAAAACTGGTTACTGACGGGTCAATTGAAAATTTACATTCCCACCGGCGACTCGGTCAGAGGGCTGGGAACAAATCACACCAGTCTCGAACCGGGATTGTTGACGATCTATCGGCTCGATGAGAGCTGGTCGGTTTCCGGTGAATTTCGATATTGGATTCCTGTGGGCGGTACGGACTTCGCGGGAGAAATTTTTCGCTACGGCATCGGGTTGCAAAAGACGCTCGAGCTCGCTGAGTCAAGGACCATCTCTCCCGTCGTCGAACTCGTCAGTTGGACGGTGCTGAACGGGAAAGTCGGATTTCTGACCGGAGGCAGTCCTGCAGTCGCTGATGCCTCGGGAGATACCGTGACAAATCTGAAATTGGGAAGCCGGATTGGATTGACTCAGGATTCGGATCTCTATCTGGGTTATGGACGATGCCTGACCGGCGATCGCTGGTATCAGGATGTGTTTCGAGCCGAATTCCGCTGGAGCTATTGAACCGCAGGGTGGCACGACCAGTCCGTTCAGGACTGGTCGTGTTGCGAGAGCAACAAGATAAATCATCATCCAGTTCCGAATTCGTCCGGAGTCACTCTTCCAGACCGATGTCCGCCTCGGATCGCCCCGCGCAACGCTGCCCAAGCACGTTTCTCCTTGGTAGCTCGCCACTTCCGCCGATCCTCCCCCGCTGTTGCGCAACACACCCGCTTTAAGTAAAGGGGAATGTCAAATGTCAAGATCCCAATGACAAAGCAGAAGGTTCAAGGTCGAATGTTCAAGGTTCAAAGGGAAGGCGTTCCCGACCGATTCCTGAAAACTCTGCGTTACTGCGCCTCAGCGCGAGAAGACTACCTTCATCCTCGACGTAGCGCAACACGCAACCGTGAAACAAGCAACAATTCGAAAAACTTTTGCGAAAATCCGACCGACCACAAGATGTTGTGGTCCGCGAATTCGCAAACCACAAGATGTGCCAACTTGACAAGTTGACAACTTGACATCCTCCAAAAAGCTCAAGTTCGAAACTTATTGGACTTACGTCTAAAAAGCGACCCGAATTGTGAAACAACGCAGGAGACGAAAATGTCGATTTTTCCCGGCGGACAGGGATGACGCGCCTATGATCCGCGCAACAAGATTTGAAGCGGGGCTACCCCGTTACCTGTTCTTGTTTCAGGGTATCGATATCGGTGAAGATCTGGTCGAGTTCCGGTTTGAACAGATCGCCGATCAGCAGGTCGGTGATTCCTCCGCGGTGATGGGGGAATCGTTTGACGAACTGGCCGAAGCTGAAACCGTCGTAGTATTCGCAGACCAGTCGACGCATGCGGTTCATCCCTTCGACGTATCCGGCCTCCCATTTTCCGAGCTGCGCCCGGGAGGTATCCCCCTGCTGCAGGCCCTCGACAATGGCGTCGGCGGCGAGTTCGCCCGACTTGAGCGCCAACAGCACTCCCGACGAATAGAGCGGATCGAGAAATCCGAAGGCGTCCCCCACGAGCACCCAGCCGTCACCGGCGGCCTGGCTGGCGCGGTAGGTGTAGTCTTTGGTGGCTTTGATCGGAGCCGCCTGTTTCGCCTGCGAGACGCGTTCGATGACGGCGGGACAGTTCTGCATTTCCTCGGCAAAAGTGGCTTCGTGACTCTCGCGTCCCTTGAAGAGGTAGTCAAAATCGGCCACCACTCCGACGCTCACGATGTTGTCGTGCATCGGGATGTACCAGAACCACCCCTTTTTGTTTTGTAAACTCAGCACGATGGTCGCCCCCTCGTCCCTTCCTTCGTCCCGATAGGCTCCTTCGAAGTAGGTCCAGATCGCGCCTTTGTTCAATTCCGGATCGGGAATTCGCAGTTTGAATTTATTGATCAGCAGAGAACTCTGTCCGCTGGCATCCACCACCACATCGGCTCGCACTTCTCTCGTCCGGCCCTCTTCGTCCGCGATCTGAACTCCGACCGCCCGGTCTCCCTCGAACAGCACGTCGAGCACCCGTACGCCTTCGTGGACTTTGGCTCCATGTTCCCGGGCGTTTTGCAGCATCATCGGGTCGAACTCGCTGCGGCGAACCTGCCACGTCTGCGAACATTCGTGCGGTTTGTTGTCGTGAAAGTAGAACGGGGCGGAGAGCTTGCCCGAGGCGTTGACGAACTGCACGCTGTACTTTTTCACGAAGTGGCTCGACTTCATCTTGTCGAGCATGTTGAGCCGCTTGAGCACCCAATACGTTTCGGGGATCAACGACTCGCCGATGTGGTAACGGGGAAAGAGTTCGCGTTCGAACAACTCGACCCCGAATCCCTGCTGGGCGATCAATGTGGAAACGGTGGATCCGGCAGGGCCGCCGCCGATTACAACGACGTGTGGACTTGAATGAGTCGAGGTGGAGTGATCCGACATGGTGTAATCCTGGGGATGTAAGTCTGGGTTTTCGATCCAGCGGCGAGCGGGGGTTTAATCTCCCTCGTCGACGAACGACAGATTCTCGGAATCCTCGTGCGGTTGCCGCGCTGCTTTGAGCAGTTTGACGAGTTGGCGCTGCGACTTCACATCGAGATGTCCCAACTGACGAAGATGACACTTTTCCACGGAGTCGTGTAGCTCCTCGAGCAGTTTCAGTCCTTGGGGAGTGATGCAGACTTGGACGACCCGGCGATTGTCGGGCCTCCGCGTGCGACTGAGCAGATCGCGCTGTTCCAGTCGGTCGAGCAGGCGCGTCATGTCGGGGGCACGTGAGATCAGACGGCTCCCTAGGAGCAGCGTCGGCATCGAACCAGGGTACACCGACTGCAGCAGCCGCAAGGTGTTGTATTGCTGAGCCGAGAGTCCCGCCTGTCCGAAGAGTTCCTCTTCGAGCGATTTGAGGCAGTCGTAAGTACGCCACAAATTGAGGAACACTTCCTGCTCTAACGAATCGAATCGCGGGGGACGGGAACGGAGACGGGTTTCGGCGACAGTGGTGCGTGAGGTTTCCATGTCGGCGATAATATCCGTTTCGACAACAGTCGTCAAGACATGTGTTGTCGGGACAATTGCCGGCCTGGCAGCCCTTGTCTGATCTGGATCGCTCGAAACTCATCGCTCTGGCTGATGGATCCT
>DATKCB010000084.1:0-3210 GCA_035513495.1 Planctomycetaceae bacterium
CGTTCTTCATGAAGTCCGGCGGAGTCGAAGTGATCCACGTGCATTTTTCCAGCGCGATGGTGGACCCGGTCTATTTTCCGCAGATCGAAGTTGTGGGAGACATCGCCAACAGTTTCTGGCAATTCAACGAGCAGATGCAGAAACAACCACACTGGGATTTCAGACGGTTCATGGAAATTCGCGACGCGGGCGAGGCGCATCTTCTCGAAGGTGCCGATGACGACCGATTCCCGATTCTTCCGCAGCGGATCGTGGCCGACGTCCGCAAGGCGGTCGCCGAAGAAGGGACCATCGCGCTCGACAACGGAATCTACAAAATCTGGTTTGCCCGCAACTACAAGGCTCACTCCCCGAATACCGTTCTGCTGGACAACGCGCTCGCGTCGATGGGAGCGGGGCTGCCGTCAGCGATTGCTTCGAAGATTGTATTTTCCGACCGGTTGGTTACGGCCATCTGCGGCGACGGCGGATTCATGATGAACTCGCAGGAACTCGAAACCGCCGTCCGGCTGGGACTGCACATCGTGGTCGTGATCCTCCGCGATAACGCGTACGGAATGATCAAGTGGAAGCAATCCCATATGGGACTGGCCGACTTCGGCCTCGATTACGGAAACCCCGACTTCGTGAAGTACGCGGAAGCCTACGGAGCGCAGGGGCATCTGATCACGAGCGCGGCAGAATTGTTGCCGACGCTCCAGAAATGTCATGCAGCAGACGGCGTGCATCTGATCGAAGTCCCGGTGGACTATTCCGAGAACGACCGGATCCTGAATTACGAGATCAAGGAACTGAGTTCGAAAGTGTAAAATCGCTCATGTGACCTGGGTTTTTCCTGACATTTTGTACTTTTCCCACTTTTCATACCCGCATCGAACATCGCGCTCGTTCAAATTCGGAAGGAGAACTCCATGCAAGACACTTGGGCCTATTACCTCGCGAACGAACCGCACGCTCCTAACTTCGATTTGGAAGTGACGGACAAATACACTGGCGAAGTCGCGACGCGGGTTGCCGTGGCGGATACCGCGGCGATCGATCGCGGGATTGCCGCGTGTGTCGAAGCAGCCGAGCCTTTGGCGAAGATGCCGCCCTACGAACGGAAAGGGGTTCTCGATCATTGTGTCAAGCGATTTACCGAACGCTTCGACGAGCTCGCGCTTTCGCTCTGCATCGAAGCGGGCAAGCCGATCAAGGATGCGCGGGGTGAAGTCGGCAGGCTCATCGATACGTTCCGGATCGCCGCCGAGGAATCGGTGCGAATGCGCGGCGAGGTGATGAATCTGGAAATCTCTCCCCGCGCCAAAGGGTATCGCGGGATGTGGAAGCGGGTGCCAATCGGGCCGTGCTCGTTTATCTCTCCGTTCAATTTTCCGTTGAATCTGGCCGCGCATAAAGTGGCTCCCGCGATTGCGGTCGGCTGTCCCTTCGTGCTGAAACCGGCCTCTCGCACGCCCATCGGCGCGCTGATCATCGGAGAGACTCTCGCCGAGACCGATCTGCCGAAAGGAGCATTTTCTATCCTCCCCTGCTCTCGCGACGGAGCCGACCTGTTCACGACCGACGATCGGCTGAAACTGCTGAGCTTCACCGGTTCGCCTGCGGTCGGTTGGGATTTGAAAGCGCGATGCGGAAAGAAGAAAGTCGTCCTCGAACTCGGAGGGAACGCCGCTTGCGTGGTGGATGAAGATGCCGATCTGGAGGATGCCGTCCAGCGATTGATCGTCGGAGCGTTTTATCAATCAGGTCAGAGTTGTATCGGAGTCCAACGCATCATTATCCACGAGTCGATCTACGACGAACTCAAACAGAAACTGATCGCAGCGACCAAACTCCTGATCGCCGGCGATCCCAAGGACGAAAAGACGTTCATTGGACCGATGATCTCGGAAGGGGAAGCCCGCCGGCTCGAGGAATGGATTCGCTCGGCGGAAGGTGTGGGGGGAAGAATTCTGTGCGGAGGCACGCGCAACGGAGCGATTCTCGACGCCACGCTGATGGAAGGCGTTCCCAAAAATCACACCCTCTGTACAGAAGAAGCATTCGGACCGGTCGCTGTCCTCAGCCGCTTCAACAAGTTCGAGGACGCGCTCGCGGAAGTCAACGACAGCGTGTTCGGGCTGCAAGCCGGCATTTTTACGCGCGACTTGTACAAAATGCAGCAGGCCTGGGACACGCTGGAAGTCGGCGGGGTCATCATCGGCGACGTTCCGTCCTGGCGCGTCGACAACATGCCGTATGGAGGCGTGAAAGACAGCGGACTCGGTCGCGAGGGGATCCTCTTCGCGATGGAAGACATGACCGAAATAAGAAATCTCGTGATTCGCACGCCGAGTTGATATCATGATTTGTTGATCTGTCCGAACTTCAACAAGTCGATCGACTGATTCTTGACCCGCAGGAGCTTCGCATGTTTCTCGCTCGGAATTCGCGTTTGATTTTCATCGTTCTGCTGGGACTGATTTCGCAATGCAAGCTGGCAGCATTTGCTCAACATCAATCGGCTCACAAGCACGATCATCGGCACGAACACGTCGAATTCAACATCCGTTCGGCGCACAGCGGAAGCTGGTCCGATCCGAAAATCTGGGAACCGTCCCGCGTGCCGAAAGAAGGCGATCGGGTCCTCCTCAGCCGCGACACAGTCGTTGAGTATGACGCGAAAAATGAAGCCGTCATTCGTCTCGTGCAGGTCGTCGGAACGCTTCGCTTCTCACGCGATCGAGATACCGAACTCAATGTCGGAGTCCTGAAAGTTCAAAGCAGCGATGTCTGTTCGGAAAGCGGATTCGCATGCGATTTCGAAGGGGTCAATTTTGCGGGAGAACCGATCCAGGCACGGACGGGAACCATGCCGACTTTGGAAGTCGGTACGCTCGATCAACCGATCCCGGCTGAGTTTACTGCCAGAATCCGCCTGCATCATCTCCCCGGTTTCGACGAAAAGGACGCTCCGGCTCTCGTCTGCTGCTCGGCAAGGATGGAGCTGCACGGTTCTCCGCTCAGTCGCACCTGGGTGAAACTCGGACAAGACGTACAAGCTGAAGACACCGCGATCGTCCTGTCCGAAGACGTTTCCGGCTGGAAGGTCGGCGACGAGGTGATCGTCACCGGCTCGAAGCGGGCCGATCATCGCCGCTCGTATCGCAACGAACCGGACGCGGTTCGCACCGAAGAACGGAAAATCACGAAAATCGAAGGCCGCACGCT
>DATKCB010000085.1:0-3178 GCA_035513495.1 Planctomycetaceae bacterium
CAGTTCCATGTCGTACCGCGTGCGGGCGGCGAGCCGCTGCGCTTCGAGCAGTTTTCCTTCCTGCCGGAATTTCACGAGTTGCTGCTCCATCTCGGCCTCGATCTCTCCGAGCGCGGCGTCGATCCGTTCCTGCGGCAGCACGTAGTGCTTGGCGGGATAAATGAAGATCTCGTCGATCTTGAGATTCTCCTGTCCGCTGACCGGCTCGATGATGCTGATTTTCTCGACTTCGTCTCCCCACAGTTCGATGCGGTAGGCGAATTCTTCATACGCGGCCCAGCACTCGATCACGTCTCCCCGGACTCGAAATTTTCCCCGCGAGAGTTCGAAGTCGTTCCGCTCGTAATGAATATCGACCAGCTTCCGCAGAAATTCATCCCGGTCGATTTCGCTGCCGACCTTGAGCGGGACCATCATTTCGAGATAGTCCTTGGGGGAACCGAGTCCGTAAATGCAACTGACCGACGCGACGACAATCACATCCCGCCGCGACAGTAGACAACTCGTCGCCCGCAGTCGAAGGCGGTCGATCTCATCATTGATCGAGGCGTCCTTCTCGATGTAGATGTCCCGCTGCGGAATGTACGCCTCGGGCTGATAGTAATCGTAGTAGCTGACGAAGTACGTGACGGCGTTATGCGGAAAGAACTCGCGGAACTCTCCATATAACTGCGCTGCGAGCGTTTTGTTGTGCGAAAGAACCAGCGTCGGGCGCTGCAACTGCTCGATCACGTTGGCCATCGTGAACGTCTTACCCGAACCGGTCACCCCGAGCAGCACCTGATTCTGCTCGCCGGCTTGAAACCCGCTCACCAGTTTCTCGATCGCCTTCGGCTGATCGCCCGCCGGTTGAAAGTCGCTGACGATTTTGAACTCGGGCATGGGTGAGACCAGTCGTAGGGTAGATTTCCAAATCTGCCGTCAGAACGCGGCGAGCAACGATGTTGTGTCGCAGGATTGGAATCCTACGCTACGTTTTCAGTTTCGCGTAATGCTTTCGCTCAGGTTCAACATCGCGCGGCAGACGGTCGTCCAGGCGGCAAGCTCGGAATGTGGAATCTTGTCGGGAAGCGGAGCGAGTCCGACCGAGAGAAGTTCTTCGGCGGATTTGGGATCGGCGGAGTATTCTTTGAGACCGACAAAGAGATAATCGATCAAGACCCGCAATTCCTCCTCGAGCGGTTCACGCGAGAGGACTTCACTCCAAAGCCAGCTCAGTTTGGCCTTGTCGTCGAGTTCGTCCTGCTCCAGAACCCGCACGGCCAGCACGCGGGCCGCTTCGAGAAACGTCGGATCGTTGAGCAGCGTCAATACCGCCGAAGGCGTATTGCTGATCGGTCGCTTGACGGTGCATTCTTCTCGCGTGGGCGCGTCGAACGCGCGCAACATCGGATGCAGATACTGCCGCTGCCAATGGACATAGACTCCCCGTCGATACTGATTTTCGTCGCTATGCGAAAGATAGGATCGCTTGGGGAAATTGAGATGGGCGTAGTAACCCGCCGGCTGGTACGGACGCGCGCTCGGTCCGCCGATTCGATCGACGAGCAGACCGCTCACCGCCAGCGCCTGATCGCGAATCATTTCCGCCGAAAGCCGGTAGCGTCCCTGACGCGCGAACAGCCGGTTCGCGGGATCGGCTTGGCGGAGTTCGGGCGAAACCAGCGATGACTGCCGATAGGTCTTCGACATCACGATCTGTTTGACGGCCCGTTTGATGTCCCAGCCGTGCTCAGAGAAATCGACTGCCAGCCAGTCGAGCAGGGCGGAATGAGTCGGCCATTCCCCTTGCGAACCGAAGTCACCCAGCGAGCGGGCGAGACCTTCTCCGAAATAGAGATACCACAAGCGATTCACGAACACGCGTGCCGTGAGCGGATTGTTTCCGTCCACCAGCCATCGGGCGAGTTCGACCCGCGACGGTTTTCCTTCGACGTCGAGATCGGGCAGAAAATCGGGGACTTCCGGCTTCATCACGGGACCGCTGTCGTCCATCCAGTCGCCGCGGTTGAGCAGTCGAATCGGGCGGGGTTCAACCGAGACAGTAATCATCTGCTTGCGAACGTTGTTTTCGAGTTCTTCGCGTTCGTTTTTCAGTGCTTCAATCTTTTTCTGAATCCCTTCGGACGCTTCTTTCGTCAGATCGGCGGCTTCCATCAGACGATTCAAGTCTTTGAGTTCCTTGTCGATCGCATCGATCCGCTCTTGATCGATGGGAGAGAGCGCGTCGATCTCGGGCGAGCGCCGGGTGGGTGAACTGTTGGGCGACTTGAAGGTATCGATATCGTTGATGTCGGCGAAAAACGCGGCCAGCGAATAAAAATCCTTCTGCGAGAAGGGATCGAATTTATGATCGTGGCACTCGCAGCAACCCATCGTCCCCGCCAGCCAGACTTCCGAAAAGTTGCGGACCCGGTCGGCGGAATACTTGGCGAGATATTCCTTCTGCTGGACGCCCCCTTCGTGCGATGTCTGCAGAATCCGGTTGTAACCGGTGGCGAGGAGCTGCTCCGTCGTGCGGTCGGGCAGCAGATCCCCCGCGAGTTGTTCGATCGTGAACTGATCGAACGGCTTGTTGTCGTTAAACGATTTGATCACGTAATCGCGGTACAGCGTGGTGTGATGTTCCTGGTCTCCGTGATAACCGACCGTATCGGCGTAGCGGACCAGATCGAGCCAGTACATCGCCATCCGCTCTCCGTAATGCGGCGAGTTGAGCAATCGATCGACCACTTTTTCGTAGGCATCGGGAGACTTGTCGTTGACGAAGTCCGCGACCTCGCCGGGCGTCGGTGGCAACCCGACCAGATCGAACGTCAGACGCCGGATCAGCGTCGCCCGATCGGCTTCGGGCGAGGGGGACAGCTTCGCCGCTTCGATATCCCGTACGATAAACCGGTCGATGTCGTTCGCGACGTATTCGGAATGTTCGACTTCGGGGACCGCCGGCTTTTCCGGAGGAAGAAAGGCCCAGTGGTCTTCGTACTCGGCTCCTTCTTTGATCCAGCGGGTCAGCAATTCGATTTCGGTTTTGCTCAGTTCCTTCCCCGACTCGGGGGGCGGCATGCGGGTAAATTCGTCCTCGGAAGAAATCCGCTCCACGAGTGCGCTTTCGTCCGGTTTTCCCGGCACGATCGCGAAATGCTCTTCCAGTTGGGAGAAAGCGCCCTCTCTCGTA
>DATKCB010000086.1:0-8630 GCA_035513495.1 Planctomycetaceae bacterium
ACGTAGGACGGTCTTCCAGCCCGTCCGAGATCACTCTCGACCGTTCCGGACGGGCTACAAGCCCGTCCTACGTCACTTGGCTGAAGTGTTACAAAGAGGACAGCTCTGATCGTAGCAACTTCCGATCGAGCGGTGCAACAGGCGGGAATCAGGAATCAGGGCCTTTTCAATCGCAGCTCTCTCGATCGAAAACGGGCCTGCGGAGCGACATTCCGTTCAGACCTTTCGCACTCGCGAGATTGCGGCCCTCGAATCGAACGAGTCGCATCGGTGGCCTCGCGAGAGAGAGACGAATCGGAACATCTCTTGAGCCGGAACAGTTAGAAACCTACACTTGCGGTTCAACCCTGAAGGAAAAGGCCGCATGGATGCGTCACCGGATTACGAAGAGGATTCATTCGAAGCGATGCAACCCGAGTTCTTTCTCCACCATCCCGAGGGAGAATCGGACGAAGACACGCTCTCGACTCAGGATCTCGAGCGGCTCTATCAGCAGGCGTTGCGGGCGGGTGAAATGCTGGACGCCGTGGAACGGCAACTCCCCGAGTTGGCCGATGACTCCCCGCCGCCACCCGAATCGAAATCTTCTCACTCGACCGCACGTACGGGTGAAGGCCCTGCGGTTCGACCCGACGTCCGCCCTCCTCAAATCCTCGAAGCCGCCCTGTTTGTCGGAGGAACCACGCTGACGCTCAAAAGGCTGAGCCGGCTGCTGGGCGATCAGCTCTCCGAAGAGTTTGTCGAGCGGGAAATCCAAACGCTCAATTCCCGTTACGCGTCGCAGGGACGTCCTTACGAAATCGCGTTCGGAGAAGGCGGTTATCGGATGGCCCTGCGGTCCGACTTCGACCGCATCCGGAATCGGGTGTTCGGCCTCGGCCCGAAGGAGGTCAAGCTGTCGCTGCATCTGCTCGAAATTTTGGCGTTTGTCGCGTACCGTCAACCGGTCACACGCGAGCAGATCGAAGCGACGGGCCAGAATAATTCCAGCAGTCTGCTCAACCAGCTCATTCGGCGGGAACTGGTTTCGATCGAGCGGACGGGAACGAATCGCGATGAGGTGCGCTACTCGACCACCGCGCGGTTTCTCGAAATCTTCGGTTTGAGATCGATCGACGAGCTTCCGCATCCCGAGGATTTCAGCTTCAAATAATCCGGACCAGACGCGGATCGTTTCCTCAGCGAACGGCCTGAGAGAGAACCGGTCACAGCGCGCGGTTCAACTGGTCCCGCCGAGCATGCTGAGTGCCACCGCGAAATAGATCAAGACACCCATCATGTCGGAGATGGCGGCGATCAACGGATTGGACATCATCGCGGGGTCCATTCCCATCTTGCGGAATAACAGCGGCAACATCGCTCCCCAGACGGTTCCGTTGACGACGACCAGTGTCATCGTCAGGGCGATGACGATTCCGACTCGCAAGTCTACAAACCACCAGGCGAAGGCTAATCCGATTGTCGCCAGAAAGCAGCCGAGCATCACGCCCATGATCAGTTCGCGATAAGCGATCCGAACCGCCACGTGCCGGGTGGAATCTTCGACCGCCAGCATCCGAATGACAAGCGTCGCCGACTGCGAGCCGGCGTTTCCGCCCGCCGAGAGAACCAGCGGCATGAACCCGATCATCCAGACATAGAGATCGGAGATGTACTGCAGCCGCTGCAAAATCGCTGCAATCAGGACAGCGGTGATCGACAGCACGGCCAGCCAGCCACCACGCTTGCGAAAGATGGTCAGCAGCGACGTCTCGAGATAACTTTCTTCGAGTGGGGCGACCGCTCCGGCCAGATGTGCGTCTTCCGTCGCTTCTTCTTCCAGAATATCCATCGCATCGTCGTGCGTGACGATCCCGACGAGCCGGTTCTGTTCGTCCACCACCGGAATTGCGATGAAGTTGAACTTCTGCAAGAGGGAGGCAACATCTTCCTGGTCGTCGTCAACGCGGACGGAGATCACGTCGCGAGTCATGATGTCCGACACCAGTGCATCGGGCGAAGCGAGAATGATGTCCCGCAACGAAACGAGACCGAGCAGTTGCCGCTTTTCGTCGATCACATAAATATAATAAATCGTTTCCCGGTTGGGAGCCTGCTTCCTCAGACGTTCGATCGCTTCCCGCACGAGCACACTTTCGGGCAACGACGCGTACTCGGTCGTCATGACCGAGCCGGCGGATTCTTCGGGGAACGACAGCAGCTTGCGGATATCGTTCCGCTCTGCTTGAGCGATCAGCGGGAGCAGTCTCTCGACCTGTGTTTCGCTCAATTCGGAGAGCAGGTCGACGCGGTCGTCGGAGGACATTTCTTCCAACAGGCGCGAGAGCCGCTTGCGGTCGGTTTGGTCGAGCGATTCGACAATCGAGACCTGCACCGCGAGGGGCAGGTATTCCAGAATCACGACTTGCTTGCGTAGCGGGCAGCTATCGAGCACTTGCAGCAACTCGGCAATCTCGAAGCCTTCGAGAACTTCAGCCGTGACAGCCGGATGCAGGACGTCGCAAAATTCGGCCATCCCCCGAACGTCTTGCTCGGTCAGCATCTCGCGCAGGTCGGGCTTGAGCAGCGAGTGGTACATGTGCCTGCCTTTCCTGCAAATGGTTCGCGGTTCGAATGAACGTCAAATCAGATTCCCGTGGCAGATCCGTTCGTGCCAGAAAAAAACCCTCCCGGAGATACTCCGGCAGGGGGTTTGATATTGTGAAATTCTCAGTACGCAATTCGAGCACTGCCCGAATCGATCAGCGTTTCGAGAACTGAAAGCTGCGACGCGCTTTCTTGAGCCCGTATTTCTTGCGTTCCACCATTCGGGAATCGCGGGTCAGAAATCCGTTCTGGGTCAGAATGTCGTGTAAGGAGGAATCCAGAACGTGCAAGGCGCGAGCCACTCCCAGCACGACCGCTCCCGTCTGCCCGGTGGTTCCCCCGCCCGTCACACGAACCCAGATATCGACTTTTCCGAGCTGGCCGGTTTTCTCCAGCACGAGCAGAATGTGCTTGCGATCCCGTTCGATCGGGAAAAAATCCGCGAGTTCCCGTTCGTTGATGATGATTTTGCCGTCGCCCGGCTTGAGCCGGACGCGCGCCACCGAAGTCTTTCGCCGACCGGTTCCCATCGCGACATCGAACTTATCCATCTTCCCCCGAATCACGGGTACGAAATCGAGGTCCGGGATATCGTGAGCCGGACCGGCTTGCGAACCGATTTCGAGTGTCAGCCCTTCTGCATCGCCGGACGGAGTTTCCTCGACGGGAGCGTCCTCTTGCTCGGCGCTCATCGTGGCAGTGGACAGTTCGTTGGTTTCTTCGGGGGGTTGTTCGGGATTGTCTGTCGACATGTGCTTTTTACTCTGGCGAAAAAGGTGAATCTCACGGGAATCAGGGGCGAAGGTAATCGGGAAGATCCTTCGGCTGTTGAGCCTGATGAGGATGTTCCGTTCCCGTGTATAATTTCAGTTTTTTGAGCATCTGACGGCCGAGTTTGTTTTTGGGCAACATTCGGCGGACAGCTTCGGTCAGGATTTTTTCCGGATGGCGCGACCAGACTTGAACCGCTGGCTCAATCCGCAGTCCGCTCGGATAACCGGTATAGTGTTTGTAGGTCTTCCGATCCGTTTTCTGTGTATAATAAGGCATATTCGGATGCGAAAACGGTTTCCCGGAAAACCGCACGCGGTCGGCATTCAGGACGATCACGAAATCACCCGTATCGACGTGCGCAGTGTACGTCGGTTTGTGTTTCCCCATCAGGATCGTTGCGAGTTTGGCTGCCAGACGTCCGACAATCATCCCGTCGGCATCCAGAATAAACCACTCCGGCTCGAACGTCTCATTTCTGGCCAAGGTCGTTTTGGTCGAAGACATGGCTCTCGTTGCCCTAAATCTATTGATTGATTAACGTTAAATCGCTTGTCGCAGCTCAGACGAGAAGACACCGCAAACGCACCTTCTCTGCTCAACAGCATGTGGAAACGAAGAATCGTAACGGCTGGAGAAAAAACCTTCAACGCATACGGACCATTTCGGTCGGATTTTCGACTGATTTTGCCGATTCTCCCCGCTCACTGGCCTCGAGGCAAGCTGGTGAGATTCCACAGATCTCTTGAAATCCGTCCGTGAAATCTTGAGCATGAGCCGATGCCATTTCCACCGGAATCCTCAACGGCCTCAGATTCACCCGCCCTGCTGGGAGGCCCGGTTTCCTTTCCCCCGGGACCTCCCGACTGGCCCTCTCGCGATCCGGATATCGAAAAACTCTTCGCCGCGTTGCACGACAGCGGAGACTGGGGACGTTATCACGGTCCGTACTGCGAACGATTCGTCGAACGTCTCCAAGAGTTCCATTCCTGTTCGCATGCGATTCTCTGCTGCAGCGGAACCGCAGGTATCGAGCTGGCACTGCGGGGAGTCAGCGTCGGACCTGGTGACGAAGTCCTTATGTCGGCGTTCGACTTCAAATCAAATTTTCAGAACATCCTGGCGGTGGGAGCCGTTCCGGTTCTGGTCGAGATTCGCTGCGACGATCTGCAGATGGATTGTTCACAACTCGAAGCGGCTGTGACGGAGCGAACGAAGGCGATTTTGGTGTCACACCTCTCGGGAGCGATGGTCGATGTCGTCTCGATTCGCGAGTTTGCCGAGTCACGTAACATCGCAATGATTGAGGATGCCTGTCAGATGCACGGAGCGCGCGTTCGCAGCCGGATTGCGGGTACGTGGGGAGATGCAGGTGTACTCAGCTTCGGCGGTTCCAAACTGATGACGAGCGGGCGCGGAGGAGCGATTCTGACCGATCGCGACGACATCGCCCAGCGGATCCGGCTCTATTCGTTTCGAGGAAACGATGCCTATCCACTCTCGGAAATGCAGGCGGCCGTCCTGATTCCACAACTGGATCGGCTCGCTGAGTCGAACGAACTCCGTCGGCGATCCGTCGATCGACTCGTCGAAGCACTCGGTCACGAATCGCCACTGGCAGTCTGCAAATCCCCCAACACCGAATCGTCACCGAGTTTTTACAAAGTGGCCTTCCGGTACGATTCCGACATGATGGGTGGTATTTCCCGCGAACGATTCTGCGAGGCGATGCGGGCGGAAGGGTTTGCACTGGATCCCTGGTTTCGGAGCCTGGACCTCGTGCACTCGCGGAAGCGATTTCGAACTGTGGGAGAACTGGCGAACGCCCACGCAGCCGATCGCGACGCCGTTGCCCTGCATCATCCGATCCTGCTCGATCCCTCCGATTGGCCCGCGCTGTTTGCGAACGCTCTGGAAAAAATCCGCCGCTTCGCCGATGATCTCCAACTTGCCTGAACCTCTTAAGACGTGAGGATTTCGAATGCAGAAACTGATCGCGATCGGACTGGGAGGCTGTTTCGGAGCACTTGCGCGTCACGGCTTGAACGAACTGATCCACCGCCGCTTCCCCCATTTTCCGTGGGCGACACTGACGGCAAATCTCGTCGGTTGTCTGCTGATCGGTATCGTGATGGCGCTCGTGATCGACAGCCGATACAATTCCGAGATCGGTTTCTCGCTGATCTCGATCGGCTTCCTCGGCTCGCTGACCACCTTCTCGACGTTCAGTTTTCAGACGCTGGAACTGATGCAGGAAGATCGCCTCGCCGCTGCCGGTGCGAACATCCTGTCGAACGTAGCGATCGGGCTGGCGGCCGTCTGGCTGGGGATGAAACTGGCACGTATGGCGTGAACTGCCGCCATTTAACGATCGCTCTTAAGCGAGACCGCGATTCACTTCGCGGAAATCGCCTGCTGCAACGGGCGGAGGACCTGATCGACGACGCAGAGTTCGAGGAGTTCTTCACTTTTCACCCGCAGATCGTGTAACGTCTCGACAAACGAGGTGTCCGAAAGCAGGCTGCCGTACTGCCGGACAGTGAAATAGACGCTGATCTGCTCTTCGGGATAATCTTCGCGCCGGACCTGGTAGGCGTTGGTGCGGGTTTCGATCATCAGCCGGGCTTGCAGACGGCAATCTTCCGAAAGCGACATCGTGATTTGCGGTTCGAAATTGAGAGCCTGAGCGTTCGGGATGTCGGCGAGTCCCTCCAGCGAGGGGGAGGTTCCCAGCGCGTCGGCGACCAGCGAATCGTGATTCCCCCGATACGAAAAATCGAACCCGACCATGTAGTCGAGCGCTTCGCAGTCGAGGGGAGAGACCGACAGCATGTAAGGGACGAGGTCGAGCACGAGAGCGTGTTGCCGGAAGGCCTCTTCGGGGGTATCGGGGTTGACGTGACTCGAACAGACGCGACGGGGTTCGAGCGACAGCCAGCGGTGCTGAGGCCGGTCCTTGTCCTCCTCCAGCACAAAATCTCCATTCTCCCGCGTGTAAAAATTCCTCATGCTCGGGTATGTTTTCTGGACGCGCCCGAAGAAATCGAGCACGGTTTCCCGGGCGGTCGGGAGCGGCATCTCGGTATTGAGGTGCAGGTTGGTATAATAATCGTCAGCCAGGCTGGCGTAGTAATGCATCGGTATCTCTTTCCTGAAACATCTCGACTCGCGGGGAGCCGAAATTGAACGAGGGAGATTCACAATAATTCGGGGAGGAATCGAGTGCAAACACCCTCTCCAAAATTGTATCGGTTCGCAGCGGGCCGGGAAACTCAATTATTTTTCACCCCCGATTTTGGCCAGGAAACTTTTCATGGGGACCACGCTCCTCTCGCTCGAAGCAGCCGTTTTCGAAACGCGGCTCGGATTTTTCGGAGTCGCGCTCCGCGAACGCACGATTCTCAAGATCGTCATCGGCCAGCCGTCGACCGCCTCGGCCAGACAGATTCTGTCACGCTCGTTTGAAGGCAGTCTCGATCTCTCGAACTCGAAGGAGGAACCTTCGGAAACGCTCGCAAAACTGCAAACCGCTTTGACCGATTACGCACTCGGCCTGCGGGTGGACTTTTCGAAATTCCTCCTCAATCTGAATCCTCTGACTGCGTATCAAAAAAAAGTGACGGAGGTCGTTCGCTCGATTCCATACGGGGAAACTCTCAGTTATTTGCAGGTCGCCGAACTCTCCGGTTCACCGAAAGCCGCGCGGGCCGTCGGCAATGTGATGGCGAACAATCGGTTCCCGATTGTCGTTCCGTGTCATCGCGTTCTGGCCTCCGGGGGAAAGCTGGGAGGGTTCTCGGCTCCCGGGGGAACCTCGTTCAAGCAGTCGTTGCTCGATCTGGAAAATTCGGAAAGGTAAGCGAGCTTTCCCGATTGCAACCTCAATTCGGACAAAATTCCGAGGAATCGATATTTCCGGAATCTTCCGAAATCGGGACTGTCTCCCGGCACATCGAGAGCGCTAAAATGGATTGAAAGTTTTCATCGGCCTTTATTCAGATCATTCGATATGAGCCTCGTTTATACCCGACCGGATGTTTCGGAATTGATTTTCCACGTTTACGAACGGTCGATCCATCCCGAACTGATTCGCATCCATGACGAAGCGACCGTCGAAGAACACGATTGCGCCTGCAAACTTCGCATTCACGACGCCGGGCACGCCATCGAATTTCGTTATTGCGACACCGTGATTTCCGAAATCCTGACCGCCGGCAATTCGCCGCTGCCGGAACATCGGCTGTCACTCAAACATTCGATCCGAGGTTCGCGCGACTCCGCCTGCCGCTTCCGGGAAGAAGTCGATTACCAGTCCTCGTTTCAGGTCGAACGACTCGACGTGGAGATCTTCCTCAACTTTCATCAGGAACTCCTCTCCGATTTTCGCCGCGCTTCGCTCGCCCGCGAATTCAAAGGAGTCGGCCGTTTCGCGCCGGGACCGATCAGCCTGATCCGCACCGAACTGTGCCACGACAGTTTCCTCATCCACGCGTTTCACACGTTCCCCGACAATTGTGCGGTCGTTAAAACGCAATCGCTGTTTGAATTCCCCGGCGACTGAGCGCACATGAGCCGCTCCTTTCGTTCCCGAATTTCGATGAAGTGAATCTTCGGGCCAATCTCCCTCTCCGAACTTGGGTTTTGCAATTCGGGTCACTACCATCGGCGGTTTGAATTACCCAATCTCGCTGCCAACCCCTGGAAGTCCCGATGACCGTCAGAACTCGTTTTGCCCCCAGCCCGACCGGATACATGCACATCGGGGGAATGAGAACCGCTCTGTTCAACTGGCTGTTCGCACGGCGTCACGGGGGACAGTTTCTGTTGCGGATCGATGACACCGATCAGCAGCGCAACATCGACGAAGCGCTCGGCCCGATTCTGCAGTCGTTCAAATGGCTGGGACTCGAATGGGACGAAGGTCCGGAAATCGGAGGTCCGCACGGTCCCTATTTTCAATCGCAACGGACAGAACTGTATCGCGCAGCCGTCCAGAAGCTGCTGGAGAATGGCCAAGCCTACAAGTGTTTCGAAACCCCCGAACAGATTGCCGCCGATCGCGAAGCCGCCCAAAAAGAAAAACGGAATTTCCTCAACCTCAGACGCTCGCTCGATCTGACGCCCGCTCAGATCGAGGAGAAAGAAACCGCGGGGGAGACGCCTGTCGTTCGACTTCTGGTCCCCCGCGAACGCAAAGTCGCGTTCACCGACGCGATTCGGGGAGACGTCGAGTTCGACTGCGGACAGATCCCCGATCCGGTCATCATGCGCGC
>DATKCB010000087.1:0-4167 GCA_035513495.1 Planctomycetaceae bacterium
CTTCGAGCAGGCCCATTTCCATCAGTCGCATTGCGAGCGAATCGTCTCCCGCGATTTCGGCGATCACGGCCGATTCACCCGGACGAAGCGTATTCAGCGGCTTGGAGGTACTCACGGGAATCTCGAACTGGGGGGGGGGACTCGGGCGAGAGATCAGGAAGGCAGGTTGATCATAATCTGAAGGGAGGAATCCAATCGCAAGCTCAGCCGGTTGTTATCAATCGCTAAAATGCAGGGGTTTCCAGCTTTGACCATCCGCACCGAACTTCCGACACGCAGCCCCATTTCCGATAGGCGATGCACCATCGAATCCGATCCCGCGACATCGAAGATCGTCCCCGATTCACCGGGTTTGAGGAGGTTCAATGGAATCATAAGTCGTGTTTCAAAAGGAGATAGGCCCTGTCCCAGAACTGAGACTCAGTCTCAATAATATAGCATGATTCTACCGGTTCTCAAGGAGAGACGACAAGCGGGAAGCGAGGTCTTCTGACAATTTCCCGAAAAAGTCGTCCCGATCGAGAGGAACGCACGCGGGATTCTCCCCCAAAATTACTGCACTTCAAGAGGGGGACTGGGTCACTGATTCCTGCGCTCGTTGCTCGCGAATCAGCTTGCTGATTCGGTGCGCCTGATTGATCCCTGCGATCAGCAACAGACTCAGAATGAACAGGCAAACCGTCCAGAGCGAGAGAACCATGGTTACGATCGAAAAAAAAATGCTCAATCGCAATGCGACCATATTCCGCTGAAACACACCCCACGCGACGACAATGTGCCCTGCTGCCAGCAGAAAACTCCCGACACTGATCATCAAGCCGTCGATACCCGAGAGAGCGGCCCCCAGATCAAACCGGGTATCAAAGAAGAATTTAATGATCGCGAGCAGAAAAATTCCCACCAGGACATGCATCGCAGTCAGTGCGCGGATTTGTTCGCGCAGAGTCCGTTCGTTGAGAAGGTCGAGTTCTTGTTCGAGTTGGAAAACCTCGCCGCATTCCGCACAGTCCTCTGCTTCCGCTTCACATTCCGCACCGCACATCGGGCAGCGTGACTGCATGGGAGTGTGCGGTGCAAAATGGGAGTCGGGAAGTTCCGGCATGAGAGCGCGATTCCTCGGAAGAACCGAGCGGGAGTGAGTCTGCTAATTGGTTGCCGGTGGCTGCGCGGCGGCTGCTTTTTCGAGTCGGCCGTACATGTGGCCACCGTGTTCTCCGTGCTGCCAGGTTCCGACATAGCGGTCGCCATGAAATAAAACTCGCGAGGTGAATGTTCCGAGCCCGGGGATCGTCAGGTCGGTCAGCGTCATCACGGGAGTGTCGTTCGCCCAATAGACCTGAAGCTTGATCGGTACGTTGATATCGACATTTCCGTACTTGACCCGGGCTTGTATCAGCCAGTCGTCTCCTTCGACCTTGGTCGCCCTGGTGATTTCGTAGCGTTCCTCCTTGGGTGGGTTTTTCTGTCCGTCGGTGGTGAAGTATCCGACCAGCACGACCCCGCTCATCCGGGAAGCGAATTCGTGCTCCAGCGCGGCTTGCGTCGGCAGGACTTTGGGAGGCTCAAACTTGGGAGATTTTTCTTCTGTCTTCTTTTCCTGCGCTGCGGACGAAGACGCCAGAACAAGACCGCAGAGACCGAACAGAACTGCGTTAAACGTTGTATTCATGTTGATTCTCCTTGTGAAAGCGACGTATTGAGCCGCTCGCGCAAGCGAGCAAAGACGCGCTGGACAGATCCATGGTAGCCGGTGAGCAGCGGTGAAACAATCGGCGTTTGCGGACAACCTTGCCGAGCGATCGCACTCTCTCACACCAACAGCGTATCTTACGATGCGTTTCCGCTTTCCTGACAAGCCAGCACCGGTTCGGGAAGCTCTTCCCCAGAACCCACTTCGTCCGAAGCGGCCCCCTCGGACGCGAGCGGAATCGAGTCCTCTTCGTGGACCGTATCGACGTCTTCCGTCCGAGCGGCGGTCGACAGGTAGAACACCCCCACGATCACCGCCAACCCCGCAGCCGTTGCAAACATCGGGATGAAACCGAACCGCGTTCCGGGGGTCTCCGCATATGCATCGATCAGCGCTCCGAGCAAAGGAGCCGAGATCATCACACCCGCCTCGACGAACCCCAGCGTCAACGTGGTTCCCATTCCGCGATATCGTTTGGGAAATGCTCCCGATCCCATTGAAACGACCGCCGGGAACAACAACGCGTGACCGAACCCGCCCGCAACAGCAGGAATGATATAGTGCCACTCCCTCGTCACGAAGATCAGCGAAGCCATCGAAATAATATGTCCAGCGAGACCCCGCATCACCATCGCGTGCCGGCCGTACTTGTAACTCCAGTCGGACGTCCCGATCCGGAAGAAGAACGCCGAGACCGCGTACGCCGTGAAGAACGTCCCGATTCCGCCGAGTCCCATCAGGGTCGAATGCCGTCTCAGAAACACTGTCGTGACGGCAAACGCCACTCCCATCATCAGCGCCACCGCGACCACAGGACCGGGCCAGTACCGAACCAGCAACCGCAAGGCGGAAACACTCTCGCTCGGCCGTTCGTGAGGAGCGTTCCAAGTCAACGCAATCGCGAGGGCGAGGTGGATCACCACCAAGGCTGCTGCAGAGCCGAACAGCCAGTAGAATTTAAACTGGGGGTCGCCCCCCATCCGCATGATGAAATCGCCAGCCTGCGAGCCGATGATCATCCCCACGAAGCCGCTGCTCCCCAAGTTTCCGATCACTTCAGTCCGGCGATGAGCGGGGACGAGATTCTGAATGTGTACGATCGAGCAGGTAAACATTCCCGCCAGCGAGACCGAAAACAGGATGCGCGCGGCATGCAACTCCCAGCCGATCGAGCGGATCAGCGTGAACCAGATCAATCCCGAGATCAACCCGACGGCGGAAATCGTCCAGAGTTTGCCCGCTCCGTAACGGTCGATGACCTGTCCCATCGCCAGGCGAAGTACTAATGCGCCGATCAAGCCGGTCCGAATTACAGCTCCGGTGATCTGTTCCGTCCCACCGAGGTAATTGACCAGTTCCGCAAAGTGAAGGGTCAGCGCATTCGCCGTGACGAGTACGACATTCGCGGCATACGCCAGCCAGAAGTCGCGATCATAGATCTTTTCGCCGGTTTCCGATTCGAGAGAGGTCAAAGAAGGGGCAGGAATACTCATGAATGGAGGGATTATCAGGGGGAGTTCGGAGGCGAACGGATGAATTTCATCCCGGAGGACATTGCTCGCGACCGGAAAGTTCGTGAAGTCGGCACTATTTTAGGATCTGGAACGAAAGCGGGAAAGCCATTCGGCCAAGAATCCCCGGTTTCTCACGGGTTCTTCACAGAAATTCGCACCCTACACGTTTCTTCATCGCCGGAATCACTGGTGATTTCCCATGTTTCACACCGTTTACGGGATTTCGACTACAGCCCGTTCGATACTTTCTGTTCGTCGGTCGAAGGCCGGGCCAGCACGATCAATACCTGCAGCGCGAGAAACAGAAACAGAGGAGCGAACGCCAGAATCCGGGCGATTTTCATGACTGTCGGACCGGGGTCGAACACCTGACCGAAGAGCATTACCCCCACCACCAGAAACAGCGTGAGCATCAGAATTCCGCAGCCGAGGGCCGTCATCTGCGTCTTGAACTGGTTGCGTTCGGACGTCAGTTCGAAATACAGATCGATTGTGCGTCGCCATCGCGTGGACTGATGGGTCGCTTCGACGGTTTCCGACACTCGAATCAGTTCGACCCACTCGTGTCCCGGAATCGACCGCTCGAGTCCGGCTTCGATTTCATCAAATTCTTCCGCCAGCGACTCGACGATTTCTTCTCGCGTGCATTCGATCCGTTCGTTGCCGACTTTCAGCGAATCGAGTCCGCAGGCCGAATTGCCGCTGAGCGTCAACTCTGTGCTTTCGCCCCGCACGATCAGTTTCCAATGTGATCGCGAATCGGCTCGAATCGTCCAGATCGCTTCAGGAAGTGATTCCCCGGCGAGGCTTACGGTCTCGGCAGCGACCAAAGTCCCATCGAAGCCCGAGCGAATTGCCGTCACGCGGCTGTAATTTCCCGAGAGCTGCCGCAGCAGATCGATATCGCTCAGCATGCGGCGGTCGCAGATCTGCAGCGAGATGCGCGACTTGTCTGTATCGGAC
>DATKCB010000088.1:0-5639 GCA_035513495.1 Planctomycetaceae bacterium
ATCTCGCGGATGACGGCTTTCGATTCGGCTCGGGAACTTTCGATGAATCCGCAAGTATTGACGATCACGAAGTCGGCCCCGTCGGGATCGGGGACGAGGGTGTAACCGTCGAGCGCCAGGACGCCCAGCATTTTCTCGCTGTCGACGAGATTCTTGGGGCACCCCAGGCTGACGAAAGCGTAGCGTCCGCGGCTCAGCCCCGGGTCGGCGACGGCCGTCCCGGAGACTTCGGGTGTGTGATCGATGATCGGAAGTTGTTGCATGTGTGGCTCAGTTTTGTGATTGGTCTTGTGCATTCGCGCGCTGCAGGGGTTCGACGTATTCCAATAGCATCAATGAAACCTCCCGCCATTGTTCGAGCTGTTCTTCATTGTTCTCCGGCACCATATGCACGGTTACGGAGGAGCGTCCAACCTTGATCATTTCTGGGTGTCCAACATCGAAAGTCGTGCCGCTCGCCATATGGATGCGGAAAGGGCGAAACGGCTCTGCGGTGACAAAATCAATCATAGTTCTCGGAGCAATCATTCTCGTTTTCCCATAGTAGAGAGGTTGCGGTTGATCGTCTCGATCTCCAGTCGTGCTTCGTCTCGAAATCCAAGGCTCCTGGAGATGCCTCTGGAGAGACTGAAAACACCCAAGGCTCCCAGCATTCTAACGACGAACGGAGCTTTCCGACAGGTTTCCGTCTCGGTCTCGGTCGGAAGAGTTCCGGATTCGGGTCAATTCGCTCGTCTCAGGACTGACCGGCCTGACTCACGACGAACGATACAAATAAGCCCCAGAAGAGAATCATTCCCAATGCACCGGCAGCAATCGATGCGGCGGAGGGTCTCGTCAAAACCGCCGTGCAGCCGAGTTCTGTCGGAGGACGATCTGTGGAGAGAAACGGAAGTTCCCAGCGTTCGCGGTCGGGTTTCAGGTAGATTGTCCGCATCTCCCAGATCAGCCAGCCGATCGCGAGACTGCACGCGAACGCCGAGAGCGTCACTCCCAGGGGGAGAAACGCCTCATCCGCCAGGATCGCCTCGGTGGGTTCGTCCTCGATGTGTTTTGTGGCGTACATAATCACCACCGCCCAACTGTTGTTCAAAAAATGCGCCAGCATGGGAATCCACAGATTTCTCGTCGCCAGATAACCCCAGTGAATGGCGATCGACAACGGCACAACTGCGATCACGTGGACCGGGTGCATGTGAACGCCCGCGAAGAAGATCGTCGTCAACAGAATTCCCGCGACTCCGAATCGGGCGAGAAGTCCCCGACCGATAATTCCGCGAAAGATCAATTCTTCGGCAATCGCCGGGACGATCGCGATGAGGAACAGCATCGCGCCGAACGAAAGGTGTTCGGTCATCCGGGAAACCTCTTCCGTCATTTTGAACTCTTGAAACGGTGCGAGCTGGGGAATCTTCGACGCGAATTCGCTCCAACCGATGCTCGCCCACACGCCCAACTGACTGCAGAAGATTGACAGCGGCATGAACCAGGCCAGAATCAGCAATACGTGCTGCCAGCGCGGAGTCTGTAGCGGTAACGCGGCCCGCAAATTGGCTCGATAATAATAGAGTGTCAGGGCGAGGACTCCCACCAGGAACGTCACCATCTCGGCTCCGAGCAGAACTCCCGGCGATTGCTCCATCAGCGCCAAGAGCGACTCTTCGTCTTTCGCCAGCTCATTCACTTTTTCCGGGGGAATATTATGCTTGGCGATCGCCATCGAGAGTATGATCGCCAGAGCGATGACTCCACCGATCAGATGCAGAATTAACGCCAGGGCGCTCCAGCCGATCGCTCCCAGGATTCCTGGAGAGGGAAGCCGATGCCAGAGAACCGGGGAATCCGGTTCGGGACTCTCATCGAGAAATTCAACAGCGAACGGAGAAGGCTCTTCGGCGTCGGTTTCCGGGTTGAACTCGAGAAAATCGGAGTCTGAATTGTGAGAATCGGACATCTGGAAAAATCCGCCGATGGAAGGAACAAAATGTGTATCCGGGTTGTCCCTTGATAAAATGAAAGCCGGAAAATTTGACGGAGGCCACGTATTTTTCAGTTTTTCGCGGTTTTTCTGCGTGATATTCCCCAGTCGAAAGTCTCTCAAATCCAGGGAGGCAGAGACCTTCGGTCAAACTCCAGTCAGCCGATTATACCACCCTGCAAGGAAAAAGGTGCCCACTGGGCGCATTTGTCAGATGTTCGGGACATCTTTATGAGTATCGTCGATTATTTCTGCACTAGCTGTAACGTACGCACTCTCCCCGAGAGTGACGAACGCAACTGCCCCCGTTGCGGGTCCGGTCTGTCGCCGCTGGACGAGTGCAGTTTGTACGAAACCGTGATGGTCACGCGTGCCGATTCGCAGGAGGACACTCATTCGGACGTCGAGCCGTCGATTCCCGAGGTAATCGGCGTCTTTCGGAGGGAATCGTTTCTCGGTGCCGGAGCGATGGGACGGGTTTATCTGGTCCGGCACGAGATCCTGCATCGTAAGAGCGCGCTCAAGATTCTCTCGCCGCGGGTGGTGCATCAGCACGAAGATTACGTGGCGCGGTTTCACAACGAAGGACGAACCGCCGCGGCGCTGGTTCATCCCAATATTGTGACCACGCACGCCATCGGCGAAGAAGGCGGATTTCATTTTCTGGAAATGGAGTTCGTGGCGGGGGAAACGCTGCAGCAACTGATCGACCGGGAAGGCCGTCTGACGCCGATCCGCGCGACGAGCCTGGCGGCGCAAATTGCCGAAGGTCTCGCGCAGGCCCACCGTCAGGAGATCGTCCACAGCGATCTGAAGGCCGATAATATTCTGCTGACTCCGCTAGGTGTCCCGAAGATCGTTGATTTCGGACTCGCGAAACAATTGATCGTTCAGAACAACCTGACGAGTCGCAAGCTGGTGGGGACGCCGGTCTACATGGCCCCCGAACTGTTCTCGGGGACGCCTCCTAACAAGCAAAGCGATGTTTACGCGTTGGGAGTCTGTTACTTCAAGATGCTGACCGGCCGTTTGCCGTTTCTGGGGGAGAATCTTTCTCAGTTGCAAGCGGCGATCCTCAACGATCCGCTCCCGAGCTTTCGCCAGCTCGGTCTGAATCTCGGTCTGGAAATGGTGGAATGCGCGTCGCTGCTCCTCTCCAAAGCACCCGCGAATCGTCCCCAGTCCGCCATCGAAGCGGCTCAATATCTGCGTGCGATCCTCAGCGAAGCGCGCGATGTCGAGTCTCTACTGCTGGAAGCGTTCGGACGGACCGACCAGGTCTCCTGGACCCGGACAGGGCTGAATTACTCTCTGATTGTGCGGCTCCCCGACGGGCGAACCCAGAAAGTCTTCGTCGAACCGAGCGAGCATCGGGGATCGGAAAAATTGCTCGCGATTTATTCGATCTGCTGTGAAGTACAGAGCGCGTATTACGAACACGCGCTCAAACTGAACGCGGAAATCGCTCACGGAGCGTTTGCGGTTCGGAATATCGACGGGCGACCTCATTTCGTGATGGTGGATACCTATCCGAGAGCGACCGTCGATCCCGACGAAATCCGACGAAGCGTGCTCGAAGTGGCAACGCGCGCCGATGGAATGGAACACCTCCTGACCGGCGAGGACGTCCACTGAGCGGAACCGTTTCGAACGGAATTCCTCAAGTCACCGGACTGACCCTCGCAAACGGCTCGCGAATTCTGCATGATGGTTTCAGCTTCACTCACCGATCATTCTTCCAGGGAAAGCTCCTCATGCTGAGACGCTCATTTCCGCTGCTCGCTGTGTTTGTTCTGTCGCAGTCGTTCGCTCAGGCTGCGGATGAGACGCGGCGGTTTGCCGTCGCGGACTCCTCGAAAGGCCGCATCGCGATCGTCGGAGAAGATGGCAAAACCGAGTGGGAGTACAAAATCGGTCCGCTCCACGATCTGCACGTGCTCGAGAACGGGCATCTCCTGTTTCAGACTAACTGGACCCGCATCGTCGAAGTCGATCCGGCAACCGACAAGATCGTTTGGGAATATGAAGCGAAGCAATCGCCCGGAAACGACGGGCGGAAGGTCGAAGTCCACGCGTTCCAGCGTCTGGCGGACGGCAACACGATGATCGTCGAATCGGGTGCCGCCCGAATCCTCGAAGTCGACGCTCGAGGTGAACTCAAGAAAGAGATCAAGCTTCAAGTCGCAAAACCGCACGCTCATCACGATACGCGTCTCGTGCGCAAGCTCGACTCTGGAAATTATCTCGTCTGTCACGAAGCCGACGGACGAGTGAAAGAATACGACGCCTCCGGAAAAGTCGTCTGGGACTACGAAGTCCCCCTGTTCGGCAAATCATCCAAACCGGGGCACGGAGTCGACGCCTTCGGCAATCAGTGTTTTTCCGCCCTGCGGTTAGAAAACGGCAACACACTGATTGGAACCGGCAACGGACACAGCGTGATTGAAGTCACCCCCGACAAGAAAATCGTCTGGAAACTCGATCAGAACGATCTCCCCGAAATTCAATTCGCGTGGGTGACGAGCCTGCAGGTGCTGCCGAATGGAAATCTGTTGATCGGTAATTGCCACGCCGGACCGGAGAATCCGCAGCTCGTCGAAATCACACGCGACAAGAAAGTCGTCTGGACGTTTCGCGACTTCGTCCGTCTGGGCGATGCGACCACCAACTCGCAGATTCTGTCGGTCAACGGAAAGCAGCTCGAATCGTCGATTCGCTGAAGGGTATGTCATGAACACTCATAAGATTCGTTTCGTGATGGTCGGCGGTTTCCTCGGCGCGGGGAAAACTACGACGCTCGGCCGTCTGGCGAAAATGTATCTCGACCGGGGGCAAACGGTCGGCATCGTCACCAACGATCAGGCGACCGATCTCGTCGATACCAAGACGCTCCGGTCGCAGGGGTTCGACGTCGGTGAAGTCGCCGGGGCGTGTTTCTGCTGCAACTTCAACGAGTTGATGGACACGATCGGCTCGCTGGGAGCACAACAAAAGCCGGATGTCATCCTCGCCGAGCCAGTCGGAAGCTGTACCGACCTGGTCGCGACGGTGATCCAGCCGATCAAGCAATTGTTTGAAGCCGAATTCGAAATCGCTCCCTATTGCGTGATCCTCAAACCGAGTCACGGCAAGAAAATTCTCGGTGACCAGGCGGGGGTTGGATTCTCTCCGAAGGCGGCCTACATCCTCAAGAAACAGCTCGAAGAGGCCGACGCGATTCTCGTCAACCGCATCGACGAACTCGACCCCCGCGAGATCGAGGAACTCTCCGAATTGGTCGGCAAGCATCATCCGGGAACTCCCGTGATTCGAATTTCCGCCCGCACGGGCGCCGGCTGCGAGGGCTTGTTCGAGTTTCTGGCGCAACAGGGGGACTTCGGTCGCCGCGTGCTCGACATCGATTACGATACGTACGCCGAGGGAGAAGCAGAACTTGGCTGGCTCAACAGTTCGCAACACATCGTGGCCGACGAGCCGTTTTCGATGGACGACTTTCTGCTGCAGATTGTCGAACGGCTCAAAACTGCGCTCAGTGAACGGGATGCCGAACCGGCACATCTGAAGACGATCGGACTGTGGGAGGGGTTCTTCGGAGTGGCCAACCTGATCAGCAGCGACACGACCCCGGAACTGTCGCTGGCTTCGAATCAGCAGGTCAAAG
>DATKCB010000089.1:0-5546 GCA_035513495.1 Planctomycetaceae bacterium
CCCGGTGAATAATCTGGGTTAGCACGAATTCGCGAACTTCGCGCGCGGCCGATCGACTTTCTCGCGAGCGCTCGAATCGCATTCTGCCAGAACAACGCGTTGCGCGTCCGATCAGAACCGCCAGCCGGCTCGGGTCATGAAGCCTGAATCGACCGACGCACCGAATCCAAGCGGACTCCCGAATATGACGTCGCGTTCGAAGACCCAGCCCCCTTCGATGAAGCCCGCCGAAATGCCGTTGTCGAACTGCCAGCCGAGCGTGGCCCGCCAGTCATCGATCTGGACTTCCGATTCGATGCCCGGAAGAGCCTCAATTCCGTACGACTCCGACTGGAACTCGGCGCGGGCATACAGCCAATGCGCCCAGCATCCGGATGTCCCCAGAAAGACTTTCGCCTGGGACTCGGGATACATGATCCGGAATTCCCAGATCGGGTTCGGTCGCCAGATCGCTCCCGCATATGGAAGAATTTTATCTTCGACGCGGTCCCAGTACATGATCCCGCCGACCCACGTCAGAGCGGGACCCCATTGCCAGTACAACGCGGCGCGTCCGTCCCATTGGACGGATCGGCTCGTATCGATACCCGCTTCGAGGTCGGTCACGATCGACGGTTCGAAAGCGAGCTCTCCCCCCCATCCTCCGACGGCGGGAGTAACCAGTTTGAAGTCCCAGCCGAAGTCGTACAATCCATCGACCGCCACCGGGACGGGAGGTCCGTTAATCTGACGCCACGAAAAACTGGGAGTGTGGATGAAAACCCAGCCTCCGGCACCGAGCGGCATCGCATTCTGCGCTTCGATGTTGACGCCGAACAGTTCCGCTTCCCCGAGATTGATCGGGCCGAAGAACACCGATTCCTTCGCCAGATACTCGAACTCCGCGCGAAGCGTCCAGCCGTATCGATAGGGTTGCGGACCATTCACTCCCGGAAACACCTGCACGGGCGGCGCAACCATCATCGGCTGCGGATTCATGAACGGATCGACCACGCCTCCCTGCTGATTGTAGATCACCCCCCCGTTGGGATCGGACGGATAGATCGGCTGGTTTTCGTCGTAGAAGGGAGCGTCCCCTCCCCCGTTTTCGTAGGTGGGGTTCTGTCCCCGGACAAGCAGCAAGGGTCGGCTGTCGGCATCGCGAAACAGCGACGAGACGTCGGGAGATTGCAGGAGTGACTCGGGAGTCAATCGCTCGGCGAAGTGTTGCGCCGGTTCCGGGCGTAATTCACTCTCGGCGCCGGAAAAGAAATTGGCCGCCGAAACGGGAGCGGACACCAGAAACAGAGCCAGAAAGGTCAACCTTGTCATCACTCGTACCTGTGAATGCGGGAAACAGGTTTCCGGCGCGCTCGCGCACCGGATTTGATCGCGGTGGGAATGTTGTGAATTATCCCGATTTGGTCAACATCAAATTCAAGTTTTGGCCCCGACCAAACCTTGAGTTTCTGAAATAAACAGGCACCGATCGGTGGCACGGAGCGGTGACGATGCCCGAAACAGGCGGTTTTTCCTCTATGGAACTTCAACCCGGAGAGGGTTCGCGGTGGCACACAATGTTCCGCTTTCCGCTCTCCGTCACAAATCCCACCCACCCTCGTCTGTGACAAGCCGGTTAATCTCGTCTTGCAGTTGCGCGAGGTCTTCGGATCGAGAGAATTTTGTGACGGAATGCTCTTCGGAAAGGCCCAATTCATCGAGCAGGTCGGACCATTCGTCGAGATCGATGTCGAGGTCCGTTTCGGCAGGGAGAGCGGTCGGAACGGGAACGGGCGGAAGATCTTGCGTTTTCCGTACCCGATCGGTGGCAGCTTCCTCGGTCCGCACGACTTCCTCAACTCCGGAGAACAGCTTCATCCACTCGGCGAGTTCTCCGGACGAAAGTTGCCCTTCGTATTTGGGATTCGGATCGGGAATGAAATCGTCTTCATCCCCGCGAGGCGTGCGGTGCAGAATTTCGTCGAGAAACGCAGCGCTGTCGATCGACTTCGCGCGACGGCGGTGGGCGGCTTTCTGCAGGCGGCGATCGCTCGATACGACGATGATCTGCCGGGGTGCCGAATGGGACTGAATCAGATCTTCGATCAGCGAGTCGGCATCGGAACCCGTTTCGGCGAAGGAGATCTGCAGACCTTCGAAACTTGAGTGACGCGACAGTCCCGCGGGGGCGTCGAACGCGTCGAACAAAACGCGCGCCCGGGAAATTTCGCGGTCGGACAGATAGTTCACGAGCAGACGCAACAGGCGATGCCGAGCGCGTTCGAGGTCGCCGGGTCCGTACGTCGGCCGGGCCAGTCCCGCCGCATGCAGAACATTGTATCCGTCGATCAGAAAAAACGGGACGGCCATCGTGTTACATCCCGATACGAAGTTCGCGGCCCCCCCCCTCAGGGAGTCGCCGACAGCGAGCGAACGCGCCCGTTCTGGTAACGTATCTCGCCTCCTACCAGAACGGTATGCGTTTGGCCGCGAACCGTCCACCCCGTAAATGGAGTGTTGCGCCCCCGCGAATAAAATTTTTCGGGATCGATGGTCCATTCGGCGGCGGGGTCGATCAGCGTAACGTCCGCTGCCAGACCGGGTTGCAGCGTCCCTTTGCTCAGACCCAGAATTCTGGCGGGAGACGTGGACAACTTGTCGATCAGTTGCAGCCACGACAGGTGCCCCGGTTCGATCAGCGATTTGATGCAGATCGGAATGACGGTTTCGAGTCCTGAGATCCCGAACGGCGCCTCGTCGAGTTCGTTCCGCTTTTTCTCGATCGAGTACGGTTGATGATCCGAGCTGATCGCATCGATGGTCCCGTCCTTCAGCCCGTGAATCAGGGATTCGATGTGGTCAGGCGAGCGCAGCGGCGGCGACACCTTGTACGCCGAATCGAACGAGCGGAGCGTCGAATCGTCGAGCGTCAGATGATGTGGCGTGACCGAACAAGTCGCCCGGACACCGGCATCTTTAGCGCGGCGAATTTGGTGCACGCTGTCAGTGGTCGAAATCGCCATCAGATGCAAGCGTCCTTCGGTCATCTTCGCGAGGGCGAGATCGCGACCGACCCGAATCGACTCGGCCTCCGCAGGCATCCCCCGCAATCCGAGGAGCGTCGAGTAGAACCCCTCGTGCATCACCCCCGTGCGGATCAGTTCGGTCACTTCGGGAAAGCTGAAGATCGGTCGTCCGAACATGCGGGTATATTCGAGAGCGCGCCGCATGATCTCGGCGCTGTGGATCGGATTTTTCGCATCGGTAAATCCGACGGCTCCCCCTTCGACGAGCTGCCCGATCTCGGCGAGCTCTTCCCCTTTCAGTTCCTTGGTGACGGCTCCGAGTGGATAAACGTGACAGTTTCCCGCCCGTGCCGCCTGCAGGATTGCGAACTCGGCTGCTGCGCGGCTGTCGATCGCGGGAGAGGTATCGGGCATGCAAGCAATACTGGTGAACCCACCCGCGAGAGCCGCCGCCGTTCCCGAAAACGTCGTCTCGTCTTCCTCGTCACCGGGATCGCGGAGCGAGACGTGGAGGTCGATCAATCCCGGAGCGACGATCAGTCCCGTCGCGTCGAATGTTTCGTCGGCTTGTTCCGAAACGTCGCCGGTCGCCGCGATTTTGCGGTTCTCGATCAGGAGATCGCCGATCCGATCGAGGTCCCGCGAGGGATCGATCAGCCGGCCTCCGCGAATCAACAGACTGCTCACGCGCGTCCCTCCCCGGTTCGTTCCTGATAGGAATTCAACAGCGACAGGCACGCCATCCGGACGAGCAGTCCGTTCGTGACCTGATCCAGAATCACCGAGTGCGGTCCGTCAGCGACTTCGGTCGTCAGTTCGACTCCCCGATTGATCGGTCCGGGAGCCAGAATCAGCATCCCTTCCTTCCCCTTGCGGGCGCGTTCGTTGTTCAGTCCGAACAAATGGGCGTATTCGCGAATCGAGGGGAAGAAGGCGCTGCGCTGCCGCTCGAACTGAACTCGCAGCAGGTTCACGCAATCGGTTTCCGGCAGCACCGCATCGAGGTCGTAGGAGACTTCGACGCCGAGTCTGGTAATCTCCCGCGGAATCAAGGTGGAAGGACCGCACACGATCACCCGCGCGCCGAGTTTCGTCAGCCCCCAGATATTCGACCGGGCGACGCGCGAGTGGCGAATGTCGCCGACCAGAGTGACGGTCAGTCCCGCGATCGTTCCCTTGCGTTCGCGGATCGTCATGATGTCGAGCAACGCCTGCGTCGGATGCTCGTGGGTTCCGTCACCGGCGTTGAGAACACCCGCTTTCAGGTGCTTCGCGAGAAGATGCGGAGCGCCGGGCGTGCTGTGCCGGACGACGACCTGATCGACCCCCATTGCCTCGATGTTTTTGGCGGTATCGATAAATGTTTCCCCCTTGGAGACGCTGCTCCCCGTGGGAGAAAAATCGACGGTATCGGCACTGAGTCGTTTGGCGGCCAGTCCGAAACTGGTCCGCGTGCGGGTGGAGGGTTCGAAGAACAGGTTCGCGATGACCTTGCCGCGCAGATCGTCGAATTTCAGCTCGCCTCGTTCGGTCCGCTGTTTGAACTTCGTCGCGTGGTCCAAAATCAATGTGATTTCCTCGGCGGAAAGCTCCTCCAGTCCGAGAATATGCTTGCGGTTCCACTTGGTCGCGATCGAAGTCTCTGTCGTCATGAGCACACCCATTGGCGGCAATCGGGTGCCGGTCCGGCTCGTCAGTCCAAAATTTCGACGATCCTACCACCCGCACGCGAGACCTTCAACGCACTCCGCTCAAAAAGGCTTGTCCCCTTGTTGCGCAACAATGTTCGGTATGGTAGAAGGTCTCGAAAGCGGAGCGAATGTCAAATATCAAAATCCCAATGACAAACGAACACCGAATCAAAACACCAATCCAAGTACCGCAGCAAAAGTTCACATTTGTTCGGAAACAAGCGGAGGCGACGGATGATCGGTCCGCTTTGCGTACGACGGGTACATTCTCGTTTTTTTTCTATCGCGTCAGAAGTCACCGTCTTACCGTCGCTTCGTGGAGGTCACTTCGTCTTACTGCTCAGCATGCCTGTTTCTCGCAGCCAATCCCCCGCCCGTTGCGGCCAGTGCGTTACGGCTTCTTCGGTGGGGCGGAGGCCGTAGCCGTGGCCGCCGGTGGGGTAGACGTGCAGTTCCGACAGCACGCCCGCTTTCTTCAGTTCGGCGAACAGCATCACGCTGCTCAGGCAGGTCACTCCGTCGTTGGCCGCGTGGACGAAGAACATCGGGGTCGTCCGTTCGTCGACGGCGAAGTCGGGGAGCAGTGTTCCGGCCTGATCCACGAAGTACGCGGGGTAGATCAGCACGGCAAAGTTGGCAGCGCACGAGGCTTCGTCGATTTTGTCGCTCGAATCGTACAGGCGGTTGCCGTTCTTGACTGCGACGTGTCCGGCCAGGTTTCCACCCGCCGAGAAGCCGAGGATTCCGATCCGGCCAGGATCGATCGACCACTCGGCGGCGCGAGTTCGTGCGAGGCTGATCGCCCGCTGGGCATCCATCACCGGTCCCTGCCATTTGCCGGGGTCTCCGT
>DATKCB010000090.1:0-3048 GCA_035513495.1 Planctomycetaceae bacterium
CATTCCACCGACGGGAAATGGATGGCCGTCGGACGTTACGGATCGGTCGAACTGTTCTCGCTCCCCGATCAGAAACCGGTCACAACGCTGGCCGGAATGACCGGAAACGTCAACGACATCGGGTTTTCTGCCGACAGCAAACTCCTGTTCGCCGCGGCCGGCGAACCGGGTCTGTACGGACAACTGACGCTCTTCTCGACGACCGACTGGAAACCGATCAAGGTTCTCGAAGGGCATGCCGACAGCCTCTACTCGGCAGACATCAATCGTGAAAACAAGCTGCTCGCGACTGGCGGATACGATCAGTCGATTCTGCTCTGGGATTTGAATTCCGGCGAGATTCTCCGCACGCTCACCGGTCACAACGGACCGATTTACGATCTCGAGTTTCATCCGACACTGCCGCTGCTGGCTTCGGCGAGCGGCGACCGCACGGTCAAACTGTGGGACATCCACTCGGGCGAACGGCTCGATACGCTCAATCAGCCCGAGAAAGAACAATACTCCGTCGCGTTCCATCCCGAGGGTCGTTTCATGGCTGCCGGAGGGGTCGATCGGCGGATTCGCATCTGGGAGATCACGCAGCAGGGACAGGAAGGGACCAACCCGATTCTCTATTCCCGCTTCGCCCACGAACAGCCGATCGTGCGGCTGGCCTTTGCTCCCGACGGCAAAGTACTCTGTTCGTCGGGGCAGGATCAGGTCCTCAAGTTCTGGGAAACCGCCGGATTCACGCAGACCGGCCTCGTCGGCGAACAGTCCGACTGGCCCTCGGCAATTTCGTACTCCCGCGATTCGAAGTCAATCCTCGTCGGCCGGATGGACGGCACGCTCAATTCTTATCCGATCGAAGACCGTTACCTGAAGAACGCAAACCTGTCTGAGCCGATCGTATTGGTCGGCGCACCGAGCGTCACCCGCAACATGCCCGACGAACCGATTCCGACGCTCACCGAGCAGGAACCCAACGACCGGATCGAACAGGCGACAGTGCTGATGTTACCGGGGACTGCTGAAGGCGTCCTGCAACCCGCCGAGGGACGATCGGAGGACGAGGACTTTTACCGATTCGAAGCCAAGGCGGGCGAAAGCTGGGTCATCGAGACGCACGCAACGGGAGAAAAGCCGCCCGCCGATACCAACATCGAAGTTCTCGATGCCGATGGAAAACCGGTCGTGCGGTATCTGCTGCAGGCTGTCCGCGAGAGCTACATCACCTTCCGGGGGCTCAGTTCGAGCGAACTCTTGGTCCGCGTCAAAGGCTGGGAAGAGATGGGGCTGAACCAATACCTCTACATGAACGGAGAGATCGGCCGGATCGTGCTGATGCCCAAAGGGCCCGACTCGGGATTCACACTGTACAGCGTGGGAGGAAAACGCCGGGGTTATTTCGATACGACTCCGATCGCGCATCCCGTCGATGAAACCCTGTACGTCGTCGAAGCGTATCCTCCCGATGCGCGGCTCGTCGATAACGGCCTGCCGGTCTTTCCGCTGTACTACAGCAACGACGACGACGGACAGCGCAGACTCGGCAACAATTCCCGCCTGATGTTCACTGCCCCCGCCGATGGAGAGTACGTCGTCCGCGTTCGCGATACGCGCGGCTTCGGCGGACCGGAATACAAATACACGCTGACGATTCGCCCTCCCCAGCCGGACTACAGCGTTTCCATCGGAGGCCAGAACGCGACCGTCAAGAAAGGGGGAGGCGTCAAAATCACGCTCACGGCCGATCGCAAGGACGACTTCGAAGGTCTGATCCTCGTCGACGTCGCGGGACTTCCCGAGGGCTATTCGCTCTCCGCACCCGTCGAAATCGAACAGGGACATCTCACCGCCGATCTCGTCCTGACCGCCAGTCCCGACGCTCAGCCGTTCGAAAAGGAAGAGTGGGACAAACTCAAACTGACCGCCAGGGCAGACATCCTGGGAAACAATGTCGAAAAAGAACTCGGCAACCTCGGACACATCAAACTCACCGATCCCCCCAAGGTGGTCCTGCACCTGTTCAAACCGGACGGCTCGGGCGATCAGGTCGAACTCGTCCCCGGCCACCGCGTCGAAGCGCTGCTCAAAGCCGACCGCGCCGAAGACTTCACCGGCGAACTCAAATGCGACGTCCACAACCTCCCGCACGGAGTTATCGTGGACAACCTCGGCCTCAGCGGCGTGATGATCCGGGAAGGCGAAAGCGAACGTCAGATCTTCATCAGTGCCGCCCCTTGGGTTTCCCCGATGACCCGCCCGATGTTCGCCTCGGCGACGGGGTCGTACACCGAAAAAGTGACCGACGAGAAGTCCGGCAAGGAAAAGGACGAAACCCGCAACATCAACCAGCAGAGCGCGCCGCTGACATTGAGGATCGTCGGGAAGACGGAAGTGGCGGGGGCTGAGAAGTAACTGCAGGTCAGGTTGTGCTTGACGGAATGGCCTTTGAAACTCGATGCTCGCTCCTCGTCAGGCACAGCCTGACCTACATCACTTCTCGATGTCAGTTTTCCTTTGTCGTTAAGATTTTAAAATTGAGTTTTTTCACATTGGAGATTCGCTCTTCCGCTTGTTTCACTATTCGGCTCCCGATTTTTCAAATTTCCCGGGGTTTCAGAACTTGAGCTTTTTGGAAGACATCAAGTTCTCAACTTCTCAAGTTGGCACATCTTGTGGTCGGAGGATCGTCCGACCACAACATCTTGTGGACGATCGTTTTTCCGGAACAATTCCGGGATTGTCTGCTTGTTTCATCATTGGCTGTTGCGCCGAGGGAGCCTGAAGACTCGGGAATCAGAGTCTCGAACCGCCCGAAGTGTTGCGCGGAGTCGGCTCCCGGCATCGCTAACTCTCGATCAATTGTCAAAGAGCGATGAGTTGCTTGTTTCACAACTCCGTCTGGTCGTGATTAAAATTCCCCGGGGTTTTTCAAAGGTGAGAAATGTGGAAGATCTTATCTTTGCATCTTTGAGATCTTTGAATGAAACCCGAGAGTTTTGATCGGTTTCGGCTAGTTTCGGGAAATATTTCGGATTTCTGTTTGTTTCATGATTCGGC
>DATKCB010000091.1:0-6691 GCA_035513495.1 Planctomycetaceae bacterium
ATCTGGAGCAGCCTCCCCGTGAAATTCCGGCACGGTAACAACTACGGCGAGGCGGATGAGATTCAAATCGACGTTGAGATCGACCCCGAGGCGATCGGCCGCGAGGAATTCGCCGTCTCGGGAATCAAATACATTACCCTCAGAAATAACATCATCTTGTCGGTTTACTCCGAAGACGAACCGCAGCAGAGGCCGGTTCAAATCCACTGTGATGGAACCCTCGACTTCGATCCTGCGACCTATGTCGCGACGTTTCGGAAAAACGTGGAGGTCATCCGCCCGACGGGAACGCTGCAACAGCGGGACTCGCTGCGATGCGATCTGCTGACCGTGACGTCGAGTCCCGCTCCCGAGGACGATCTGCCGCTCGTCGAACCGAATACAACCAATGCGGGAGAGGCGAAAACAGCGGAGGACAAACGCGGGATGTTATTGGCACTTCCCCGCAACCTGAAACCCGACCGGATCAGAGCGGAGAGTTATGGGGAACCTTCCGTCGTATTCGTTTCGGATGAGCATGGACTGCGCGCGAAGATGAATGAGTTCGAATATGAAGTCGGAACGAAAACCATTCACATCACGCACCCGAAGTATGCGGAGATCATTCACGAAGACATGCAATTTTTCAGTCCCGACATCGAACTCGTCCACAACGAACAGGACGAACTGGAGTCGCTGATCTGCCGGGGGCCGGGCGAGATGCGTTATATTCCGAAGGAAACGAACCAACTCGAACTCCAGGCGCAATGGAAGAGCAAACTGCGGATCTCTCCCGAAAAAACGACGGGGCTGACCTTGATCGAACTCGACCAGGAGGCGGTGCTCAGCCAGCCGATGGAAGAATCAAATCTGGAAGGGGACCACATTCGGCTCTGGGTTTCTCAGCATTCAACTGCCGCGAATGTTCCCCAGCCCGTCTCCCGGAAGTCCGGCGAACGACCGCTCGGCTGGGACGGAAAAAACCTGATCCCGCATAAAATGCTGGTCCTCAAAAATGTGAACTTCTCGAATCCCGATCTTGTCGGGAAAAAAATCGAGAGCTTGAACGTCACTTTCGTGGACGGCCCAAATTCGGTCAAGCAGCCCAAGCGTTCGGGCATGTCTTTGTTGCCCGCGAAAGAGTCAAAACGAAACAAGCGGCCGAATCGCCAGCTTTTGACAAGTTCGCCGATGAAGACACCGGCTGAACTGGAAGCCCGCGAGATCGAAATTGTCGTGCAGCGCGGGACAGATCTTCAGGAGTCCTGGGTCGAGAGCATCACCACCAGCGGCGAGGTGGTGCTGACTCAACAGCAAAATCCGCTCGAACCTCCGCTCGTCATGCACGGAGATCGCGTCGAAGTGATTAACTCCGACAAATCGAACGTCAATCAGGTAATCCACGTGTTTGGAAAACCGGCGCGCATCGAAGACCGGGAAATGCGGATCGTCGGCAACCAGTTGCATCTGGATCGGGAAAACAACCGCGCCTGGGTGACAGGCCCGGGCGTGATGCAAAGTCTGGTGAATTCCGATCTCGAAGGGAAAAAACTCACTGAACCTCAAATTTTGAGTGTCTGGTGGCGAGAGAAGATGAACTTCGACGGCAAGACCGCCGCATTTTACGATCAGGTTCGAACAACGTTGGACGAAAGCACGCTGATCTGTCAGGAGATGGAGGTGGTCCTCTCGAAAAAAACCGATTTCGGAGAACAACGCAAACCGGTATCAGCAGACAAACCCGAAATCGAACGGCTGCATTGCCGCTACGGTGTGAAAATCGAAAGCCAGAAGACTGACAGCGGGAAAATTACAGAAGTTCGAAGCGGTCACTTCAGTGAATTGCTCTTCAAACAAGAGACCGGATCGACTCTCGCACAGGGACCGGGGGAATTGCGAATCTGGCGTGAGGGAACTTCCAACCGGGCCGGTCTCGTCCGCGGAAACGAAACGCTCACGAACGCTTCGATGCACACCCGCGAAACGGGCTGGAACTTCTCACAAATCGAGTTCACGGGAATCGTCGAAGGAAACCTCGAAAGTAAAATCACCACCTTCCGCGATCGGGTGCAGATCATTTACGGTCCAGTCTCGAAACCGGGCGAGCTTCTCGATCCCGACGATCTCCCCGAACAAGGTGCCTGGATGACGAGCGAATTGCTCGAAATCACGCTGCATCCCAAAACGAAAACCGAAGACAGTTGGCTCTCGATGAGCGCAAAGGGAAATGTCGATCTCGAGGGATTCGACTTCTTCGCGCAGGCCGACCTCGTGAGCTACGACGAATCACAGAAAACCTATCGCATGAAGGCGTTCGGCAAACGAAAAGCCAAAATCTCACTGCAGGAATACGCCGGACGCGAGCCGCTCGATACCGAAGCGCAGTCCATCGAATACAAACCCGAGCAGTCGTATCTCAAAGCGGACGGAGTCACCATGTTCATCGGCAGCTCCAGTGTACGAAAAAAGTCGGTTCCGAAATAATCCTGCAATCATCGAAGCGTCCTGCGGATCGGTGTTTCCCGCTGCACAACAGACGGCTCCCATGCAGAACCGCTCGAACTGGCCGCGCGATCCCGCATCGGAAGAACGCCCAGCCGCGATGAGCCCGGCACCTCGCAATTGGGGAAGATTCTCGCAGCATGCATCGTTATACTAAATGCGGGCAAGACTTGAACCGTGATTGGAAGACGAACACCGGATTCCAGGTCAGCCCGGCTTCAGGCTGTTTCAGTGAATTTCTCCCTTCCTACAACCTTATTCTACTCCTTCGGAGCGCACTGCCATGAGAGGCTATCACGGATTGTTAATCGTCATGTTGCTATTCGGACTGATCTCGTCTTCCGGAATTGATGCGACCGAAAAAGCCAAGTTGAAAGGACTGATCGTGTCCGGCGGTTGCTGTCACGATTACCCCAATCAGGGAAAAATCATCAGCGAAGGAATGAGCCAACGCGTCAATATCAAATGGGACATCATCGTTGAAGGGATCGAGGGGAACGGCGTGCGGGACCATAAGATCAGCATCTATCAGGATCCCGACTGGGCCAAGAAGTACGATGTCATCGTGCATAACGAGTGTTTTGGCGGCGTGTCCGATGCAAAGTTTCTGGAAGGAATCGTGAATGCTCACCACGCGGGCGTCCCGGCGATCTTCATTCACTGTTCGTTGCACAGTTACCGCAGCGCGGGAATGGGCGCGGACGGCTGGCGCGAATTGATCGGCGTCACTTCAACCAGCCACGAAAAACATCGCCCCGTGCTGGTCAAAAAAATCAACGACGAACACCCCATCATGCGCGGTTTTCCCGCCGAATGGAAAACCCCCAACGGCGAACTCTACAAGATCGAACACATCTGGCCGAACTGCATACCGCTCGCCAAAGCCTACGGTGAGGACACCAAGAAGAACCATACCGTAATCTGGGCGAATACCTTCGGGAAAGCCAAGGTTTTTGGTACATCATTGGGACATCACAATGAAACGATGAATACCGAGGTCTGGCTCGATCTCGTCTCACGGGGGCTGCTCTGGACCGTCAATCAGCTCGAACCCGACGGAACCCCTTCCGCCGGATATGGGGGAACAGGAGTCAAACCGATCGTGATCGAAGCTCCCCCGCCGAAACCCGACCCCAATTTTCAAAAGCCATGAGAGAGACTCAGACGCACAGGAAATGACAACTGACGATTGCCAATCCATCGATGTCGTGCTGTCTATGTTCCCCGACCTCTGTTTTTAAAATAATCTCATTATTTTTAAAACACTTGGTATCAACAGTTTAAGAATATTCAGTGTGTCAATATCGCGACACTTTTGAATTTTGAGTGTCCACATTTTGACAACACTCGCATACAATTGGACGAGATGGCAGACGTGGGTTGTACCGAGGCGGTGCAAATACCACTTTGTCTGCGTTTTTCAGGGAGAAATGCCATGTTACGCCAAAGATTGATTTGCTCTTCGTTATTTTCAGTCGTTTTGGTGGGACTCTCAACGGTTTCCTTGCTCGCGCAGACTCCTCTCCCTCCTCTTCCTGGTGGAACTCCGGGGGCGGACGAGACCGAATTTTATTCGGAAGACGATGCCGAAGCTCTCAACCGGGGAGCGATTCACGAAGCATTTGCAACACCTGTCGATAACGAACCGGTTGTCGGCTTGGTCGTCAATCGTCAGCCTCCCGAGCCGATCGATGAAGTTCCCCCGGATTTGAAGCCCGAAGGTGAAAACATCGTCTGGATTTCGGGATACTTTTCGTTTGACGAAGAACTCGACGACTTTGTCTGGATCAGCGGGATGTGGCGTGACGTTCCCCCCGGACGAGCCTGGGCTCCAGGCTACTGGCATGAAATCGAAGGGGGCTGGCAATGGGTTCACGGTTACTGGGCTGAGGAAGCGGCCGAGGAGATCACCTATTTGCCGGAGCCTCCCGCGACTCAGGAGTACGGCTCAAGCAGCCCCTCTCCGGGAGACAATCACTTTTACATTCCCGGATCGTGGGTGTATGTGAATTACAATTACAGTTGGCGTCCCGGTTACTGGGCTCCTTTCCAGCCCAACTGGGTTTGGATACCCGCGCGTTACATTTTCACTCCCCGCGGTTACGTCTATATCCCCGGTTACTGGGATTACCTGCTCGGCTACCGTGGAGTCGCGTACGCACCGGTTCATTTTCATCGCTACGGACTGGGTCGCCGCTTTCGACCGGTGGTCTTGATCGACAGTTGGGATCATCTGATTCTGCATCTGTTCGTACGCCCCCGTTTCGGGTGCTACGCGTTCGGCAACTATTACGGAGATCGCTACAACAATTTCTATCGACCCTGGTATGCTCATCACCGATTGCGAGGCGGATACGATCCGTTGTACGCTCACTTCCATATTCGATACGGCGACGTCGGATACAACCGCCTCGTCGGCTGGAACAGCTACTTCCAAACTCACAGCGAATTCCGCCCGAGAAACACGTATCGCGAACAGCGGGATTTCTTCGTTGCCAATCGCGACAACCGAGTGGTCGCAGCGACATCTCTGGCGAGAAACTACGATCAAATCCGAGACAACCCGAAAACGCGGGTCTCCTTCCGTACTCTCGAAGTTTCGGAACGAACGGCGATCACGAAATCGATTCAGGATGTCCGGAAAGCCTCGCTCGAGCGAACTCAGTTCGAGGGTCGCACCAAGGGCTTCGGCAATGCCAAAATTCAAAAAGCGGAAACCCAGAAGTTCGAGATCCCCAAACTGGTCCAACAGCAGCGAGTTCCCGGGGTTTCAGACAGGGTCTCGAATCGTAAAGGACCCGGCTCCGCGACTGGCAAGCCGGATGTGACCGACCGAAAGCCGCCCGAACTGCCCGAGATTCTCGGAAATCGAGGTCAGGGGGGACGGACGCGTCCCGGGACAGGTGACAGCACGCTGCCTGCTGAGCGAAACAGACCTGCCACCGGCGGAAGTCGCGTCATTGACCCGAAAACTCCTTCCACTCAAGCTCCCGGGGCGACACAGTCGAATCCGAGAGTCCCGAGAGGGAAAGATGACACAGACCCCGAGCCAGGTGTGAACACTCCTGTTCCGAATACAAGGCCCACGCCAGGGAAACCGAACAATCCCAAGGCCGAGCCTCCGAATCGAACTCTTCCAGCGACTCGGACTCCGGGCAAACCCGACATCCAGGACACTCCAAGGACTCCCAGAGTCGAGCCACCAAAGCAAACTCCGCCTTCGACTCGGACTCCGATCAAACCCGACACCCAGGACACTCCAAGGACTTCGAACGATCCCAATGCCGGGCCACCGATTCGAACTCTTCCTGCTACTCGGACTCCGGGCAAGCCCGACATCAAGGATAGTCCCAGGACTCCGAACGCTCCCAGAGTCGAGCCGCCGAAGCAACTTCCCCCTTCGACTCTGACTCCGCGCAAGCCCGATCTCAAGGACTCTCCAAGAACTCCGAGTGTTCCCAAAATCGAGTCACCTAGGCAGACTCCGCCCTCGGTTCGGACTCCGGGCAAACCCGATACACGGTTCACGCCGAGGACACCGAGCACTCCCCAAGTCGAGGCTCCGAAGCAATCGATCCCGAAGCCGCGCTCCGAGCCAAAGGCCCCCGCCTTCAAGCCGCCGGAGAGAAATCCGTCGTCGAACTCTTCCTCAGCCTCTCAGAACCGAACACCTCCGGTTCAACGCTCGAGTAAACCGAGCATTCAATCCCCTGCAAAATCTCCGAGCGGCCCTCCCCCACGTGCTGCGAAAAGTCTCGCTCCGCCGAACCGATCGACGAGCAGAGAAAGTACGCCGCCGCGCAGTTCGTTCTCGAAACCGAGCGCTCCCCGGCAGGCTCCTCAGACTAAACAGGCCACACCGCCAAAAAGATCTTCCGGTAACACGAATCGAGGAAACTCGTCGTCGCAAAGCTCCTTCTCGAAATCGAGTCCGCCCCGGCAGGCTCCTCAAATCGAACAGTCGACGCCTCCCCAAAGCTCTTCCAAGAGTTCGAAAACTCTCTCGACGTCCCGGAAAAGCATTCAGCGATCGAAGCAGAAAGACTGAGAACCTCAGCGGCTATTCGTTGACCGTCTCGGCCTCTGCCTCTTCTGGTGGTTCCTCGTGTGTCGGATGTTCGTGACCGTGAGTCACCGCATCGATGATCAAGACGAACGCAAACGCACCAACCGCGCACAAAATCGCGACCGTTTCTCCACGGCTCCAGTC
>DATKCB010000092.1:0-3857 GCA_035513495.1 Planctomycetaceae bacterium
AACGTGGCCGTCGTCGTCTTCGACGCTTTTGAACGGACCCTTGTAGACAACCGCCTGATTCCGTTCGAGGCACGGCCCCTGTTTCCCTTTCCAGGCGAGTACGGTGATCGACCGAAATTCGATTCCTTCGACCACCTGCCACGGCTCGGTTTGTCGATTGACGATCGTCATTCCGTGAAAGCCGGCTTCTTCGAACGCCTGCACGAACTCGTCCTCCCGGAACGCTCCCGAGATGCACCCCGACCACAGATTCGGATCGTTCTGCAGATGCTCGGGGACCTCTTCGTCACAGACGATGTCGCTGATCGCCGCGCGTCCTCCATTTTTCAGTACGCGGAACACCTCTGCGAACAGTTGCCGCCGGTCAGAGGGACGCACCAGGTTCAGGACGCAGTTCGACACGACGACATCGACCGAGTCGTCCGCGATCATGGGCGTTTCCTTCCGCAGGCGTTCTTCCCACTGACGAAGCTGCAGCCAACCGGAGCGATCGTCGACGGGTGATTGTTTCAGATGAGCCGAAAGCCGTTCCAGATCGAGGGCCAGGTCCTGAATCAGCCCCGTGCGGAACTCGACGTTGGCGTAGCCGATCTTCTCGGCCATCTCGCTTTGATATTTGCGAGCGAGCGCGAGCATCTCCTCGTTACAGTCCACGCCGATCACGCGGCCTTCAGGGCCGACGATCTGCGAGGCGATGTAGCAGATTTTCCCGCCTCCCGATCCGAGATCGAGGACGGTTTCTCCCTCACGGACAAACGCCGACGGGTCTCCGCAGCCGTAATCGCGATCGAGAATCTCCTGCGGCAGCAGTTTCAGATACTGCGGATCGTACGTGACCGGACAACACAAAGACGGTTCGACAGCGTTCGCGGCCCCGGCATAACGGGCGTAGACTGACTCTTCGGCGGTTTTAGGGAGCGTGAGTGCAACAGTTTTGACGTCCATCCGGCAGCGATCCTTGTCTCATGAATGCAATGTGAGATCCGATTCGTTTCGATTCGCCATCGACAAGTAGCATGTTACGATGACGTCAGGCGTCGCGTCTGTGAGACACCTTACAGTCGTTTCGCCATTCATTAAGGATACTTCAGACTCTCCGAAATCCCAAACTCGACGAACAGAAACCTCCATGCCTCCTCTGCTTTCGGTGCTTATTCCCCTCGCTCCGGGAGAAAATTCCTGGCGGGATTTGATCTCCGATCTCGAATCTGTGGGGACTTGTGCTGAGATTCTGTTCGTTGTGACTACTGAGGAGAGGGCGCACCTGGAGGACGAACTGGCTCAACTCGATCTCGCACCTGCCGTCCGCACGATCTCTGCCCCTCCCGGACGCGCCGCGCAGCTCAACGCGGGAGCTTCCGCCGCCGAGGGAGAATTTCTGCTGTTCCTGCACGCCGACAGCCGCGTCTCGGCGACTGCGTGGGCCGCCTTGTTGAATTCGCTGGATCGGCATCCCGACCGGTTGCATTATTTCAATCTCCGGTTTCAGACCGACGGCCCTCGCTGGATGCCGCTGAACGCCTGGGGAGTCTGGTTTCGGTCGCACTGGTTCAAGCTCCCGTTCGGAGACCAGGGCTTATGTCTCAAGGCCGAGCAGTTCCGGCAGATCGGTCCCTTCGATGAATCAGTTCCTTACGGAGAAGACCACGTTTTCGTCTGGACGGCCCGCATTCACGGAATGCGACTGCGTTGCACAGGGGCATCGATCGAGACCAGCGCGAGAAAATACCGTGACCACGGCTGGCTCCGAACAACGCTGCGGCATCTGTGGCTTACGATCAGGCAGGCGGTGCCTAATTGGTGGCGGCTGGTTCGGCGGCGGTGGGGTGGAAGAGTTTAAGAGTTGAAGGTGAAAGGTTGAAAAGTTGAAGGCAGGGCTACTCAGCAGAATAATTGGTGTTGACTGATCTGGGGATTCCCTGTTCTTCTTTCAACTAGCCAGATTCGAATTGAGTTTTAGACTCTCAACTTTTACACCAAGAAACGCTCATCATGCATTGTCTGATCGAACAGCAACTCTGGCAGGGGAACGCCGTCGAAGCGGGGGATGTGCGGGCGATTCTGAATCTTGGCGTGCAGGCGGTCGTCGATCTGGCGGCGGAAGAAGAACCGATTCGGTATCCTCGCGACATTCTCGTGCTGCGTTATCCGATCATCGACGGTGCGGGGAATCCCCGGTGGCTGCTCGAATCGATCGTGAGTTCGCTCCACAATTTGCTGAGGAACGAGATTCCAACGTTCGTGTATTGCAGCGCGGGGTTGAGCCGTTCTCCGGCGCTTTGCTCGGCGGCACTGGCACGATTTCGGGATGTTTCGATGGAGGATGCCCTCGCAATTGTGCTGGGAGAACGGTCGCTTGATATTTCGACGGCGCTTTGGAGTGAACTGGTTCGATTTCACGCGAATCGATAGAGGTGGATCGAGTGTGGACTGATGCGAGTTCCTTCCGCGTTCCCCCGATTGCTTGCGCAATTGGGCTTTAAGCACGTGCTCGGACGGGAAAAATATTCCCGTCCTACGTTATGGGCTTCCTCGTTACAGTATCGCCAGCGGATGTTTCCGGTTCTCCAGCGGAAACGTGACCGGTTTCCCTCCCTGGCGGTGCGATTCGAATACGCCGAGGATCATCTCTTGCGAGGCGCGGGCGTCTTCGATGTTGCAGCGGGTGGGGTGGTCCTGTTCGATCGCGGCGACGAGATCGAGGACGGTGGCCATGTTGCCGCCGTGAGGGCCGATGTTCGGCAGCGTTTCAGGTTTGCCGATGCCGTTGGACGAGATCGGTTCCCACGATTTTCCGGTCCGGCCCGGCGACCAGCTCGAGTCGCGGAGGATGAACGCGGGGGTCAGGTAGTTCGTGTAGAAATCGATGATTCCCTGCGATCCGAAAATCTGCAGACCGAACCGCGATGGGCTGCCGCCACGTGCTCGGACCGAGCTGAAATATCCCCGAATGCGGGAGTCCTTGAACGTGTACTCGGCGTGAATCTCGTCTCCGGCGAGCGGGCCGAGTCCTTCGTTGCCCTCTTTGATGTTCGCTTTCGTGATCGGTTTTCCGTTCTCGAACATCTCGGCCCGACAGGTCGCGACGTCTCCGCAAAAGGCCCGAAAGAGATCGAGCACGTGCGAACCGAGCACCCACAAGTCTTCGCCCCCTCCGCGTCCGTCTTCCTTTCCACGCCCTCGAATTTCGAGCGGTTCGCCGATCGTTCCTTCGGCGATCAGCTTTTTCGCAACGTCCACGATCGGTGAATAGTGGGACTGGTACGCGATACAAAGTTTGAGGTGCTTCATCTCGAAGGCGCGGACGATCTCGTCGGCCTGTTCGAGCGTCGGGCAGAACGGTTTTTCGATGAAGACGTGGCAACCGTGTTCGGCGGCGGCCATCGCGTATTCGTGGTGGCGGTCGATCCAGCGGGGACAGATCGCGAGAATCTCAGGCCGGGTCTCCTTGAGCATCTTGAGGTAGTCGGTAAATCCTTTGGCGGCACCAGTCCGTTCGACGGCGGCATTGACGGCATCGGCGTTGGCGTCGGCAAGTCCCACGATTTCGAACTGGTCGGGAAAATTTTTCCAGACGGTATCGAGTCCGTGTCCGTAGTTACCTTTGCCCGTGTGCCCGATGATTCCGACTCGATATTTTTTCATGGCAGTGTCTTTGCTGGTGGATGTGGGTGTCTGAGGATCGATCCTTGTTCGTATAACCCCCCTTGGAAAGGGGAAGACTCTTAATTTTGCGCTCTTGGTCAGGAGGGAAGATTCTCTGATTCTCAATGGGTGAGAGGCGAGGATCAAGAGGATTCCTGCAAAGTGACGTTGCCCCCTCCTGATTCATCGCATAGGATGAATTGATCGCGTTG